>JBGCDX010000033.1:0-44465 GCA_045105815.1 Gammaproteobacteria bacterium | reverse complement strand
CATAGTGTGAATACAGCAGTTGAAGCAATTCAGGCAGGAGCAATTGATTTTATAGAGCAACCAATTGTAGAAAGAGACTTTATCGAACGTATCCAAGTTGTTCTTAATGATCATTGATCTATCTCAGTAAAAAAATTTATTTTTAATGCTAGAATTATTATATGTAGTAAAAAATATTTCTAATACATAATTGAGGTGATTAAATGAAATACGCATCAAAATTCGATCATTTTTATCATGATTTAGTTGGTTTCGCTAAAGAGTATTGGTTTGAAGTGGGTGCTTTTTGTATAGGTATAATCGTTATGTTTTGGTTGTTGATTTCTATTTTTAATTTTTAATCTAATTCTCGAATTCAAGTTCAAATATCTTTGAGAATAATTTAATCTGCAATAACTCATGTTCTTATATTTATAGCGCTTGTTCTTGAATTGAATATAGATACATGATGAGTTCAAAAATACGTCCTCTGACTAATGTGTTGGCATGCTCCGGGCTCACAGAAGACCATGTGTCTTGGCTGTAACGATCTCCCCATATTGGCATTAGCCTAGTACCGTGAAATTTTGTCATGTCGCGGGCATCAATAATTAAATAAGTTTCTACAAAAGGAAAATGCCCGCCATTTTCTATAAGTAACGTAGTTAGATTAGATGGTTTAAATATTAAAGCAAATGAATATGGACCATCACCTTTGCCTTCTACTCCGTGACAAACCGCACATCTTTGTTGATATTCTTTTTCTCCTTCGATAACTAGGTCATCAGTTTCAGTTAATGCTTTAATTTCATTGGCATGGGTCAGGCTTATTGATACATACAGTAATACCGTTAATGTAATTAGTTTGATTAATGAATAATTTTGATTGCTCATAGCAGTCTCATTTTATGTCGGATCATTCTGATATAGAATAACCAGTCCGTATTATTAATTTTTGATATAAATCAATTGTATGAGCTTAAACTGCTATATTGTTGATTCTACAAAACAGCTCTAAAAAAGATTGTAAATATGCAAGAGCTTATGAAATATCTAGTTCACATTAAATGTTGTCTCATTTTGTAATTGGTGTTTGTTTATTTGTTGTAGCGATCTATTCGGCTACACATGCTTTGTTGTATAAAAAAGATTCTAGAGCTGCTTTCAGTTGGATAGCTGTTTGTATTTTTCTACCTTTGTTTGGTCCGCTTCTTTATTTTATATTTGGTATTAACCGTGTACATAAACGCGCTCAAGAATTAAGCACGCCTCTATTTGAAGAGATTTCATATGAGAAGAATTTCACTATTAATAACGAGTTGCTCAAACAAGTTCCAGATTCATTGGGGAAACTACAAAAAGTTTCCAAGCGTATAACAGAATTTCCATTAATCGGTGGCAATAATATACATAGTCTTTATTCCGGTGAACAAACGTATTCGGAAATGCTAAAAGCTATAAATGCAGCTACCGAATATATTTATTTATGTGTATATATTTTCAAAAGAGATGCAGTTGGTGAATTATTTGTTGAAGCATTAATTGATGCAAAAAATCGTGGTGTAGATGTATTTGTATTGATTGATGGTATAGGTGAGCTATATTCATGGAAGAAAGTGTATAAGACTCTTATAAAAAATGGTGTTCTGGTTCGTCGTTTCTTGCCTCCGAAATTAATGCCTTTTAATTTTAGTATTAATTTACGCAACCATCGAAAAATATTAGTTATTGATGATGAAATAGGTTTTGTTGGTGGGATGAATATATCAGAAGAATATTATTATAAAGACAAGCCTGAAGATTCATTAAAAGATATTCATTTTAAGGTTATGGGTAATTTACCGCAGCAATTTAGCAGGGTTTTTGAATTAGATTGGCATTTCACAGGTGGCTGTGTTCGCACTAGTGCTAAGACTAAAATCAATAATTCTTCCAATCCAACTATTTGTCGCACTATCATGGATGGGCCGGGTGAGAATTTAGATCATTTATCCATAATATTATTAAGTGCGATAAATTCTGCTAACCACACCATCACATTAATGACACCATATTTTTTACCTAGTAGAGAATTAATTGGAGCATTACAGACAGCGGTTTTACGTGGGGTAACTATTACCATTATCCTCCCTAGTCAGAATAATCTTAACTATGTTCATTGGGCTACTCGCCACATGCTTTGGGAGTTACTAGAGAATGAGGTTGCTATTCATTATCAACCCCCACCATTTTCGCATTCAAAATTATTTGTTATTGATAATAAATATAGTTTAATTGGCTCAGCCAATATAGATCCGCGGAGTTTGCGATTAAATTATGAAGTTGGAGTGGAGGTGTATGATGTTGATTTTTCAACTAAGTTGAATAGTTATGCTGAGAGTATATTGAAAACTTGTCGACTAGTTACTTTGGAGGAGGTAGATAATCGTGCATTACCAGTGAAAATACGCGATGGTGTTGCATGGTTATTCACACCTTACCTTTAGCTCAATCAAATTATATAAAATCTATAAATAGTTAAATAAGCACTTGTATTCATAATAATCGACCTCATATTCATATTAATGCTACAGCAATGTAAGCAATTTACTTTAATACTCATTGGAAATGGAAATTTCTTGCTGCATCAAAACCTAACGGTACCCATGGTTGATACAACTGCTACTGAATTAGATTCTGCTAGTATTAATTTTCTATGTTGGAATATACAAAAAGGTCTGAAGTTAAACTGGCAAGAAGATTTATCTGATCTTGCAAATGGGAAAGATCTGGTTATCATTCAAGAGGCTGTACTGCACTCTGATTTAACTGAAGCCTTCTCTAAGTCAGTGCATTGGTCTTTTGCTAAAGGATATAAAACTAAAAAGCATACAACAGGGGTCATGACGATCAGTAAGTATGAACCTATAAGGCGCCATCAGCTTATTTGCTGGGAGCCATGGTTAGCTACGCCAAAGTGTACGAATATAACTGAATATGCTCTTTCAGATACAGAAGAGACACTAGTTGTTGTAAATATTCACGCTATAAATTTTACACTTGGGCTTAAGCAGTTTTGCAGACAGATTGATAAAATACGTAAAGAGTTAGCTAAACACAATGGGCCTATTATTCTTTCTGGAGATTTTAATACGTGGCGAAAAAAACGTATGAAAATTATTGATGCGTTTGCTGTAGAGCATCAGTTAAATGCATTGTCGTTTCAAGAAGATCATCGCAAAGCTGTATTTGGACAGGTATTGGATCATGTTTATGTTCGTGCTTTAACGCCAGAAAGTACTGATACCTATAATGTTAATTCTTCAGATCATAACCCAATATCAGCAGAGCTGCGGTTTTAAAGATTTAAAAACTTACTTGATTTATGAAAAAATTATATCAATAGCCAAGCGTAAATGATATTAAAACTCATTGATCATGAGGCGATTGCAAGTTTTGGTTTTTTGCGATGATCTTTAGATCCTGGTATGTATTTTGCAATGCGTGAAACGGTATGAGCTAAAACACATAGGTCTTGAATGCCTTTTTGTTCGGCTTGAGATTCAACTATTCGAGTTATTTTTTCGGCTGTATTCTGATTTGTAATACAACGTATTGTTGCATATTCTTGATTGATGTTAGCATGTGCTAATTCATAGTCATCATCCCCCATTGCAACAAAGCGTGAATAGCTTACGTTTAAGCCTGGTGCGCCAGCATTAAGTATTAGGTCCATAAATGCTTGTGATTCGTCACGATTAACAATAGCTGAAAAGCATACTTGATTTGTTAATGTTTCTTTATCTTCTTGTAAGAAATTAAGTCCACTAACTTTGCCTTGTCCTCCTACATTAAAAACTGCTTGATCTCGCCAATGTGTATGACCTGTTAAATGATCAATTGCATGAATGATTTGTTGAGTGTTTGCAGGATAATGAGGGTTCGCAATTCTACTGGGCAAATTAAACATACCTTTGTCAACTGGCAAGCAATACATAAATCCACGACCTGGTAAATGAAACTCTCCAGCTTTAGCCATTGCGGTAAATATTTCTTCTACATCTGTGCTATCAGCAAGAATTAACATAACTTCTTGCTCACTATCTTTTGTGATCCGAAGCCAACCTAATCTATCGCGTAATCCCTTTCCTTCAGCATAGTATACAACTGGCCCATGTGCGCCAGAATTGATTGCTGCTTTAGCAATTCGATCACTTAAGTTGTGACTAATGCTGCAGAATATTGCACTTAGATCTTCTGATAATTTATGTGAATCCTTTTTAGTGCTTAGTGTTTCTGTAGTGCGTAGATTATGAAATTTTGAACCAACATAAGCACTTTCACATGGTGTGCTAAAAACAGCACCAGCTGATTGTAGATCTAATTTCCCTTCTTCAATAATTAGTCCTACTACACGGTCTACATCGTGACCTGGAACAATCATTCGTAACATAGTTTTTGAGGGGCTTATGGGTGGCACCCAAGATTTCCACCAATGATCATGTAATATCGTTCCACGTGCTTGTGAGACTAAAACATCTGTCACTTCTTGTGTAGTTAGAGTATCTACAACTTTATTTGCTGATAGAGTGGGCAATACAGCAGTGATTAGTGATATATCATGTGTGCTATTAAACATGGCTATGTTGTTCCTAATTGTGTTGATTCACTATCGAGATCGACTGTTGGGTCAAGTAGGTTTTCCTGTTCAGCTTTATTCTCATTTCTTTGTGTATAAAGGCCAACGGTTAAGACGGTCATGATGGGTCCTACAGAGGCAAGCGCTAAGATTCCAAAACCGTCACTTACGCCAGGTACATTTGCACCAACACCTAAGCCCATCGCTAATACAAGCGGCACTGTGATTGGACCTGTGGTTACACCTGCACTGTCCCAACCAAAATTTACAAAGCTGTCGGGTGCGCGCCAGGTTAAGATTAATACCAAGGCATACGGTGGAATTAACATCCAAATAAGAGGTAGGTTATAAGCCATTTTTACAATGCCGGCGCCGATTCCTAAACCAACACCGATTGCAACGGCTTGCATGAGTAGTTTCTTTCGGAAAGCACCAACTGTTATGCGTTCTACTGTGTCACCTAGTGCGTTAAGAGCGGGTTCAGCAAGTGTGGCGCCATATCCTAAGAAGAAGGCAAAACCAATCGCGACAAGCTTGCCTAGGTGGCCTTCACCAAATAGTGGGCCTTCTGAATGATCAAGTCCCCAAGGTACAATTTCTGCAAAGGCTAAAGGAACATTGCTGCCAAGTTGTCCACCGAGAGGCGTTAACCCAAGTGTAATGCCTAGGCTAAATAGTGCCATGCCAATTAATGCAAAAGTAACGCCTATACCAACGTCATTACCTTTATCTAAACGTTGTTTAAGTATCAGTCGAAGGACAAAGTATAGAAATAAACAAAGAGGGATGATTGCACGAAGAGCGCCTATAAATGCTTCCTTAAATTGATCAAATACAGAAGACTCTGTATCCCACGTTTTGTCATCAATTACTTTAAAATCACGTGAGTAGATCTTTTTAACAGTAAGGTTGGGGTCAGTAACCACAATCTTTCCATTGACTAATTCAGCTTTGCCGCCATTAAAATCTAATTTAAAATCATCAGGTAGTGTTCCTGTTTTTAAATATTCATTAAATTCGGCATCAGAGATAGCTACTAATTTTGCACTTGCTTCTATTTTACTGTCAGTTGTAGCTGCAGATTGAGTTTCAACTACTGTAGAACCTTTATAGTTAGATGCACCGTAATAGTCGTTACTTGTATAATGATATAAAGATAGTAGTAGGACCGCTAGAATAGGAAACAAAGAGGCAAGCGTAACAATACCAAAACCAGAATGTCCGCCTCCACCATTGCCACTACTTACTACTCTACAAACACCTAAACCAAGTGCTAATACCAAGGGAACGGTTACTGGCCCGGTAGTTACTGCACCACAATCCCATGCTAGGCCTAATACATCACGTAATTCTGGTACTTGGCTAAAATAAAAAGATATTGTAAGTAAAATAGTTACTGCAGGTATCGCAAGATATTTTAGTGGCCATGCGTAGAAGAAGCGTAATACACCTAACATTACTGCAAGACCTACTCCGACACCTACGCTACTAACCAGTTGGCCTGAGAAATCATTTAATAAGCTATAAAGTAGTGGTGATTGGTTAGGAAGTACTCCGCTACCAGCAGCTTTTAAGACTGCAATGGCTGGTTCAGCAAATGTTGCACCTGCACCAAGAAGAAAAGCAAATAGTAAAATAATTGGCATGCCACTCTTGCGAGGTAATACGCTTCCTATAATTTCACCGAGAGGCATTAGGCCTAATCGTAAGCCTTCCATGAAAAACATTAAGCCGGTTGCAACTATAAATATCCCGACTGCAATCATTGCTGCATATACAATTGGAAGTTGTAGAACGAGTAGTTGGAATATAATGAGATAAAAAACAATAAACCAAATACCTTCTATTTGGCTCATAAAGTTCCGTTTGCCATACGGCCACAAAAGTCTAAATGTGTCGTGCAAACCTAAGCGAAAACGCGGACTTTCTGGAGTATTTGGTGTATTCATTTTCTAAAACACTTGTTGAGATAATGAGTAATATCGGCGGCTGTATGTTTTCCTTAAACTTGCTCGAAATGATTAATAATGGGGCTGTAATTTTATGAAGACTGGTCGAGTTTAGGATATGAATGGTTTTATTGGCTAGCGAAACTCAAGTTCGTTAGCTTTTGCCATATATTCCCTGTATTTGTCCAAACATACGGTTCATTGCATTAATTTTAAAGCTGCTGCGTTAAGGTCTCTGCTCAGTTTGGTCTAAGCACAGGAAAGCTTAGAATTTTGCGTTAAATCGATATGGAAATCACTTGTATCAACTCAATCAATCAATAGCTGCTTCTAAACCAAAAGACTCAATATTAGATTCCTCTAGAATAAATTTTCTATGTTGGAATATTCAAAAAGGTCTAAAGTCAAATTGGCAAGATGATTTATCCAATTTGGTAAATGGAAAAGACTTGGTCATTATTCAAGAAGCTGTGCTGCACTCAGATTTAACAGAAGTTTTTGACGAGTCAGTGCACTGGACCTTTGCTAAAGGGTACAAAACAAAAACGCATACAACAGGTGTGATGACGATTAGTAAGCATGAGCCTGTAAGGCAGCGTCAGCTCACATGCTGGGAACCATGGTTAGCTACACCAAAATGCACAAATATAACGGAATATGCGTTATCAGATACTGATGAAACATTAATTGTTGTAAATATTCATGCGATTAATTTTACGCTAGGGCTTAAACCATTTCGCAAGCAGATTGATAAAGTGCGTAAAGAATTATCTAAACACAATGGCCCTATTATTTTATCTGGCGATTTTAATACGTGGCGGAAAAAGCGCATGAGAATTCTTGATGCATTAGCATTAGAATATGGGTTAGATGCATTGTCTTTTCAAGAAGACCATCGCAAGGTTGTGTTTGGGCAAGTGTTAGATCATGTGTATGTTCGTGCGTTAACACCGGAAAGCACAGATACCTATAATGTAAAGTCTTCAGATCATAACCCAATTTCTGCAGAGCTAAGTTTTGGTTGGTCTTTTGCTTAGTTTTCTTTGAAGAGTTCTTCTATGCATGCCTAGTGCACGTGCTGTAGCAGAAAGATTGCCTTCATGTTCATTAAGTATTTTTTGAATATGTTCCCATTCTAAGCGTTTAACAGACATAGGATTGGATTCTACGTCTTGTTTAATATTTCCTTCAGGTTTGGAAAAAGCATGATAGATCTCTTCGCTACTCGCAGGCTTGGTTAGATACTGGATTGCGCCCAGTTTAATGGCTTCAACTGCAGTAGCGATACTGGCGTATCCAGTAAGTACCACAATTTTAATTTCTGGGTGTAATTCCTTTAGTGTAGGAATAGCTTGTAAGCCAGATTCACTCCCCAAACGTAAATCGATTAAAGCGTATTCAGGTTTGCATTGTCTTGACAAATCAATGGCTTTGTTAATTGAATTGGCGCTGAATACATTGAAACCTTTTTTTTCTAAGGCTTTGCTTAAAGCCGAAGAAAAAGCTTCGTCATCTTCGATAATTAGTAAGCGCATATTGCTAAATTTCATGAAATCACGAGCGCCTTTAGAGGTAAAGATATAGTGGTAAGCAATCCACCTTCAGTTCTATTTTTTAATGAAACTACACCACCAAAACGTTTTATAATGCTGTGTGATAAGAATAAGCCTAAGCCTAAGCCTTTGCTTTTATCGGTCAATGGTTGTTGACCAATTACCTCAGAATCATCTAGGTGTATGCCTGGGCCACGGTCTGAAACTAATAATGTAAGTACTTGAGATTCAAAGATAGCATCAAAACATACATGCTCAGGTGAAACGTTTGCTGCATTATCTAAGATGTTTTTTATGGCTTGCTTTAATGAGCGTTCCGCAATAATTTCAGGCCCAGGTGAATGGCCTTTCCATGTAGTCTCAATATTTACTTCTGGTCGTGCAGCTTTCCAGTCATCTAATAATTCTGTTACAAAACTATGCAGTAGCATGGGCGCACCTTTTTCTAAAGGTGCGCTACCTACCGATGCAGATAAAACAGATAACGCTTCTTTGCAACGTCTAATTTGATCTTTTAGTGTGTTGAGTTGTTTATTATTTTCTTCTGTTAAGTCATTCTCTTTTAAATCTTCTACTACCAACTGCATCGTTCCTAATGGCGTGCCTAGTTCGTGTGCTGTGCTTGCTGCGATAGTGCCAAGTTTAACTAGCTGTTCGTTTTGCAAAGCATTAGTCTTTTGTTCTGCTAATTCTTTTTGTTGTAATTGAATTGTGCGACCCATTCTTACCACAAAGAATGAAACTAATATTGCACTTATAACAAACCCTAACCACATGCCTGTAACATGTAATTCAAAATTATGCGCATGTGAGCTATGTTCATTCATAGGGTTTAAGACCCATACAAGTAAGCTATAGCAAGCAATAGTTATTGCCGCAAGTAACCAGGTAAAAATGGCAGGCAAGGTAATTGCTGATATTGTTAATGGAATTAAATAAAAGGAAACAAAAGGATTTGCGCCACCCTCAGAATATTTAAAAAGTATTGTCAGAATAATTATATCTACAAGAAGATGTGCAAAGAATTCCCAGCGCTGAATAGCAAAGCTGCGATAAATGCGAAGATAAGTTAATAGATTAATGAACGCATAAATTCCAATCCACAAGTATAAGTGGTGTGTTTGCAGGCTAATGTTAAGTAAGTTGCTAGCAAAATATACAGCTGCAAATTGTCCAGCTATAGCTATTACACGTAGCCAAACTAATAAGCGTAAATTGATACGATGTTCTTGAGATTTATTCATGTATAAAAAAGGTGAAAAGTATGTGTTTAATTAGTAATTATAAGACATTAACTACACTTTCTACTTAAAAAGATTTACTACCTTAACGACAATATAGTTAATCTATTTCTCTAGTAATAATGTTGTATAGAAATGCAGCAGCTATCGTTATCCTATTGGAGCTAGTGCGTCACTTTGTCACACTACAGTACTGCTTTTAACCTATAAAATATTGGCATTAACACTAATTTATATGGAGAAAGTTTGGTGCGTATAATTATACTAGGATTAACTATTGTCTATTTGCTTTTCTCAATAGGTACTGCAAGCGCTGATAATGAACAGCATCAACCTATCGGTATCAATATAGGTAAACATGGTGCACATAGTGCGGATGGGCATGCACCTATCGGCGTGATGGGTGACCATATGCATGCAAAAGGTGAATGGATGCTTTCTTATCGTTACATGCGTATGGAAATGAAAAATAGCCGTGATGGTACTAGCGGTATTAGTCCTGAAGAAATAGTGACTACCGTAGCGAATCCATTTTTTGGACAACCCATGCAACCACCAACACTTAGAGTAGTACCTACTCAGATGACAATGGATATGCATATGTTCGGCGCAATGTATGCACCAACAGATTGGTTAACATTAATGATAATGGGTTCTTATCTGAAAAAAGATATGGATCACTTGACGTTTATGGGGCCAGCAGGAACAACAGTGCGCGGTGGCTTCACCACTCGCACTAGTGGAATTGGCGATACTAAAATTGGTGGTTTAATTCGCCTATATGATGATGAAACACATCATTTTCATTTGAATGCAGGATTTAGTTTGCCAACAGGGTCGATTACAGAAACGGATGATGTGCTTGCACCTACCGGTGCAAGGCCAACAGTTCATCTTCCTTATCCTATGCAGTTAGGATCAGGAACTGTTGATTTTCTACCCGGCATTACTTACACCGCAAAGGCTGGAAAAGTAGGGTGGGGCGCTCAGTATACTGGTGTGATTAGGTTGGAAGATGAAAATCATGAGGATTATAGTTTAGGAGACGAGCATCGTATTACCGCATGGGGTAGTTATCTATGGAAGCCATGGATAAGTACTTCTGCGCGCATTGCAGGTCAAACGATTGATAAAATTGATGGGCAAAATCCTGACATTGTGGCCCCGATACAAACTGCAGATCCTGATAATCAAGGTGGTGAGCGTATTGACCTTTTGCTAGGCGTAAATTTGATAGGACAAACAGGTGCTTTAGCAGGTCACAGAATTGCGTTTGAATTTGGTGCACCAGTCTATCAAGACTTGAATGGCCCACAGTTAGAAACTGATTGGACTTTCACGCTTGGCTATCAAAAAGCGTTTTAATGGTGGTTGATGGGAATGATTTAACTATGAAACTACTTGCTGAACATAAGCTATGTTTATCGGCTTTTTACTACATGCTGGTATGCATGGCTTGACCACGCATCACCCTATGTAAACAATTGAATTTCAATAGAATAGTAACTATTTAATTCATTCAAAAAAAGTATATAGGGAAGTGCTCGTGTCTGTACTTGAGACAATTATAGGTAAAAGAAAACCAAAATTTGAATCTTATGATTTGATCTTAGACTTATTGCAAAAGTTTATGATCGAGAGTAAATCGCAAGCAGAGGTGCGAAATTTTACTCCACCACAGCAAGCAGTGATGACAATGTATACCTATGGATCATTGATGTATTTTTCTGAAGTGCATAGTGTGCCAGAGCAAGAATTAAATATTGTTTTAGGCGCCTACTTAAAACGCCAAGGTTTATCTGAAAAACAAGCAGGAATGGAAACAAGAATAATTATGCAGCAGGCTAAGGACCCCAATATGCATTGGGGTATTGAGACGGGTTACAATTCTTCAATGTCTTGGCATAAAGACAGTGATGTGGGTGCGCCTATAGCACTAGCTAGATTGTTAAAGACAACAAGGTAGCAATCAAAATTCGATTAACCACCACTTTTGGTTGCTAAGTTAGCAACAGCACTTCTAAGCTCGTCAGCATGCGAATTTGTTTCGCTGCGGTTGATTAAAATTTCACGAGGAGCAGTTGGATTACCATAATAATCATGGTTCCAGTCATCACGTGTTTTAAGCACAGCACCTTCAATGTTTACTCCACCATAAATCCCTTTGGTTCTAGAAAATGCTAAAATGTCTGCAGTTTGTGCTTTAGCGCCCGCACCAATAGGGCCAGCGGCGATACTTACATCACCACCTAACTTGAAGGATGAAGTAAGCATTGCATCAACACCTCTTTCAGTCATGATCATTAATATGATTTCTGATACTTCGACACCAATCTGAAATCCAACTGTTCCTGATCCCATAGTATAGAAGGCAGGGTCGCTCCAGATATTGCCATCACCTTTAACGAGTAATACGCCGCTTCCACCTGAGCCACCAAATATTAGTCCACCTTTTATCAATTGAGGCACAATAAGCACACCTTTAGCTTTGCTCATGTTATCTCGAAACCATTTCATGTCTGGGTCCACCGTGAATGTGTTGACAGAGTTAGTGGACGCGTCTACTAATGCTTCAGTAGTCGCTTCGTTAGCGGCTAATTGCAAAGATGTGAAAAATATAAAACATGTGAATATCAAACGTTGAAGTAGACGCATATGCATAATATAGCCCTGAGGTAAGAAAAGAATTAGTTTATTATAGTACTAAGTTAAACCATTTCTAGGTGATAAAGTTCATTTTTATTTAGATTTACTTCCTTATATATCGTCTCGCCCAGCTAGCGATGTTTTCTGCAATATATTCAGCATCATATTTTTTTGAGATTAAATGGTCCGTGTGGTCGAGCGAAATAAAACTTTTGGGGTGCTTAGCTTCTGAGAATATTTTTGCTGCCTCATCAATTGAAACTATATTGTCAAAAGGTGAATGGAATATCAAAATAGGTTTGTTTAGATTTTTGATGAATTGTCGTTGATCATAATCTTTTAAATCTAAAACATACTCTTTCGTAAACCTGAAAGAGCGATCAAATATGGTTACATCATCAAAACCATCTTTTATAATTTTAGGAATATGTTTTTCAAAATGATCTAGTACATGCGCAGGGCGACTAGGTGAAGCAATAGTCGCTACAGCTTGAATTTCACTTAATTCGCATGCTGTTGCCGCAGCTGCGATGCCGCCTAGACTATGCCCAATTAATAATTGTGGCGGCATATTTATTTCTGATAAATATGATACGGCCGACTTGATGTCTTCTATATTGCTAGAAAAATCAGTTGCAGTGAAATCCCCATCGCTCTTTCCTAGTCCGGTAAAGTCAAAGCGGAGTACCTGAATATTTTGGTCTGCCAGAGCTTTGCAAATGCGATAACTTGCGGCATGGTCTTTAGAGCATGTAAAGCAATGTGAGAATATTGCTTGTGCGATTGGATTTTCTGCTTGATCAATTGTCCCAGATAATATGTTCCCATGGCTGTTTTTAAATGTGATATCCATAATTAGTCTGTTATCTGGTTTTGCTTTCTGGTGGTGCCTTTTCCCATGGGTAGCCATCTTTAGCTAGTTCATAACCAACTCTAAATAAAGCTTTTGTATATTCTGGATCAAAAGATTGCTTGGGTTTTAAGTTAAATGATTTCGGTATAATAGCTAAGTTATATTCTATACCGTCACGAGATGTAATCTCATAGATTCTATATAAATCACCTATGGCTTTATTTTCTATAGTCATGCTAAGTGATTTAAGTGCAATTGAATATAGATTGGTGTTTACAGGCTCATAGATAGCTTGGCTGCGACCGTTGCGTATAATGAAAAGTCTGCGTTGAAGTTGATTGTCTAATTCTTGTGCTAAATTTGTTTCAACTAATTGTGGTGGATAAAGAAAAGCCTGTCTGGTTACCCCTCCATCTACATGTAATTCAGTAAACTTTTGATCATCTGCCGTTACATTAATAATTACAGGGGGGAATATCCCTGGCACTGCAGATGAAGCTAATAATATGTTGTGCACTAAATCAAGTGCATTAGGAATTCCGCTCAATGCTATTTCGCCTATATCCCAAATTACAGGTCTGCCTGCATCAAGGTTTGTAGTGCCTATCCAAAGACGCCGTCCCTGCAAGTGTTGTTGTGCAATTTTATTAAGAACATCAACGGTCACGTATTTGCTTATCAGACTTTTTAGTGGGCGTGTGTCTAAGATTGCGCTACCACCAAATATTCCGCTAAATATTTGTGTTCTATAGATGTCTTCATGTCCAAGATTTGAATACACATCAAAAAGAACTTTATCGTACTCTGGACCAAGAAATACAAATGGTGAGGCAAGTGCACCTGCACTTACACCAGTAATAACATCAAACTCTGGGCGGTCACCATTTTGTGTCCAGCCTGTAATAATTCCTGCTGCAAATGAACCGTCTTCTCCACCACCAGATAATGCTAGAAAATTGATTATGGGATTTGAATGACCATTATTTCTTTTTCGTGAGCGCTGTTTAAGCCATGCCTTAACATTGTGTGTATCACGATAACTTTCAGTTTCTTCATCACCCCAAAACCGAATAGAAGGTGAATTCATGACCTTGGCTTTTGATACTAATGGTTCTGGTACGGGTGTATGGATTATAGAAGTTGCACAACCAGTAATAAAAAGTGAGGCAAGCAGTATTAGTGGTTTTAAGTTCATATATATGAGTAATGTATTCGGATTGAGGTTCAAATACTAGTAAGAGTGATTAAGTAATATTATAAACAATGGATGTTGGTATAACTAAGTATTCAAGTTATAAATTGCTTAAGATTGCAAGAAATAAGCTGAAGATTTTGCCATGGCAGGAACTATCTTCTATAGTTGTACTCAATTAGATGACTTTAAATTTAAGTTTTTCAAATCTGTAAGGTCTGATAATGAAGTTTTATTAGATCTAAAGCAACCGGAGGAAGGAATGAGAAAGTTATTTGTTCTACTAGTGACATTGGTTATGGCAACTGCATCAAATGCAGCGGTGTATAATTTTTTTAATGGAGAGAAGTTGTCTGAAGCAGCCTTAGAATGGGAAAAGTCCAAAACTCATCCTAAAGATTCTGATTTGTTGCTGGTTACAGAGTTTGCGGGGTATGTAGGCGCAATGTTTGATCATTTATCAGAAAAACAACATATATGTGCACCGAATGAAATCTCTAAAAATCAAGTGCTGGAAGCTGTAACCGGATATTTAAAGAATAATAAAAAAGGGCTGAAATATTCTGGTTCAATCCTGGTTGAAAAGGCTTTATATAAAAAATACTCTTGCACTTGATTTGATTTAAGTCATACAACCAGAATGGATTGGTTGTATAAATTCTAAGGTGTTTAAAGCCTTAGGGTGAATCTTAGAAGGCCTAGCAATTAGGTCTTCTTGGTTACTGATCTATCAAATAAAGCTTTTACTTTTTCTAGCCTAAAGAATCACATAATTTGCTTATGATGGAGTGCTATATTCCAGCATTTTTTGTCACTATTGGTTAAATTTCCCGACAGATAGCCTCAAGATATTCTAAATACCGTACATAATTAATTTAGCTCATTTCAGGATGATATGAGCTAAATGTTTTATTGAGAAAAGTTAGCCATACAAGGAAGTAGGCGAATGAAATTATTACGGCATAGATCCATTAAAGTACTATTTGTAGCGATGATATTTACGCTGCTGCTTGGTGTTGTTTCAGCTCAAGACCAAGATAAGTGGACTAGTTATATAGAATTTAGTGCAAAGCCTGGAAGCGATCGTTCTATTGCTAAAGGCGATCTATTTGTTCCTATTCAGCAAGATGAAGACTCTCTTTTATTTGGAAACCTTAAAGTTAACTTTGATGATCGTAGTTATAAAGAAGGTAACGCAGGGATAGGTGTGCGGAAAATATATGAAGAATGGATAGTGGGTGGCTGGGTATTCTATGACTGGAAAGAATCAACAACGGGGAATACTTTTGATCAAATGACAGTGGGTGGTGAATTTCTCAGTAATGACTGGGATATCCGTGCCAATGCTTATGTTGCAGAGAACAAAATTAAGGATTCTGATCGCGCTAGCGTTATCGAATTAAATGGAAATCAACTACAGGCAAGATTAGGTGAAGAACGTGCATTATCTGGCGTAGATTTTGAGGTTGGTAGAAAATTACCATTCTTTGAAAATTCACGATTCTTTGTTGGTGGATATCATTATGATGAAAGTGGCTATGAAAAGGTAAGTGGGCCAAAGCTACGATTCGAAATGCGATTTAATGACTTACCTTTGTTCTCATCAATATCAAAAGGTTCACATTTAACGCTTGGTGCGGAATATACAGAGGATAGTGTACGTGGAAGTGAGTCTTTTGGGTTAATGCAGCTAAGAATTCCGTTTGGAGGGGGCGCTAATAATAGTAAAAGAACCCTGTCATCTTTAGAAAAAAGAATGATGGAAACCGTTCAGCGTGATGATGACATTATTACAAATGAGCGCCAAGGTGACACTTTAATGCCACTGCTTAATCCTAAGACAGGTCAGGTAATTAATGTAGTTGAAACTATTAATGCATTAACTGCCGATGTAGCAGGTGAAGTTGCAACAGCAGGTCAGAATAGTTTAATTATTGCAGATGGTAGTCAAGGTGATATTAATGTTGGTACTTCAACTATTAATACATCTCCCGGACAAATTATTGTAGGTGGTGGCCAGCAAATAACATTACAGGCTCTAAAGTCTAATGGTAGCGTAGTTAATATGTCATACACCCCGCAGGGACAACGAGGCAGTATAAGTCGTGCAGGTAGTGGTGAGCTGATGTATGTTAATAATGATGATGATGTAACGATTGTGGGTGTTGATCTTGAAGGTGGTAGACCGATTCGCATTAATAATTCTCAAAATATCGATGTAATGAATACAAGTGTATTGAATTCAGCATCTAATCGGCAAGGGGTATATGTTCACAATAATTCTTCTGTAAATTTTGAAAATGTTTCTATAGATAACACAGGCAGACAAGGTTTGCTTATGACGTCAAATTCTACAGGCGTATTTACCAACTTAAAAATTGATAATTCTGGAAGAGAAGGTGTGTACCTAACAAGTAATGCATCATCTGTATTTAATGATCTTTCTATTTCTAATACTGTAAATGAAGGATTTGAAATTACTGCATCTACTGCAGTTATTAACAATGCGGATATTAATGATAGTGGAAGAGAAGGATTACGTATTAGAAATGGATCTACAGTGAATGCAGAGGGTGTAACTATTAGTAAAACTGGTTCCGAAGCGATAGAGGTAAATAATTCTGAATTAAATCTAAGCAATTCAGTTATTAAGAATATTGATGTTAACGCAAATCGTGATGGCATTTATGCTACAAACAATTCAATTCTAAATTTAGATAATATTATTATTGATAATGTAACTAGCCAAGGGATTATAACCACCAATAATACAACCTCGGCAATTAGCAATACTAAAATTAGTAATACAGGGCACCAAGGGCTGTATTTTTCAGGCAACTCAACTACAAGCCTTAAAGATGTCGAGATTAATAATGCTGGTCGACAAGGAATCTATAGTAATAATGCAACGTTAGATGCAATTAATGTGGATATCAATGATGCAAGTAATCAAGGAGCATACTTACTCAATACATCAGCTTTTATTGATAGTATTGAAGTTGTAGGAGCAGGGTTGCAGGGTGTTTATCTGAATAGAAACAGCGATGTAGTGATTAATGATGCTGTGATTCGAGAGTCTGCAAGAGAAGGTTTATATGTAAGAGATTCAGACTTGGTGATAAGTAATTCATCAATTTCAGATATCACAGCTTCTGCTAATCGAGATGGTATCTATATATATCGTGACTCTAATGTAACGTTGAACTCGGTGGATGTTTCAAATGTAACGGGTGATGGTATACAAGTGCAAGGCACGTCAGCGCTTAGTCCTGCAGTTGTAGCCAACAATCTTACCATCACTGATGCAGGTCGTTATGGTGTTATTAATACTCGAGGCGCGCTCACCTTAAATAATGCGTCAATATCGAATTCTGTATTTGACGGTATATTTGTTAACAGAGGTGATTTGAATGTAAATGGTGCATCCATTATTAATAGTGGTCGCTTTGGTGCCTATGCATTACGAAGTAATGCGACACTACAAAATCTATTTGTGGCTAATACGGCAAGAGACGGTGTATTAATAAATTTAAGTACAGTGTCATTAAATAACTCAATCATTCGCGATATTGGTGATGGTGATGTCGGTGATGACGCTATCCAGGTCATTCGTTCTAATGTATCAGGCGCAGGTAATGTGGTGAGCGGTACTATTAATAGTGGAGTGGCATGCCGTTCTACAGGCATAAATACTGGCACTATTGGTTTTAGTGCAGGCCCAATTTCTTCATGTCCGTGAGTTGATTAGCTAAGCTATTTCATAAATAAAGATATTTTAGTATGGGCTTACTAATAGAAGTAAAAGTCCTGCAGTATTTGGCTGTGACACATTATTAGGATAATTATTTTTGATTGAAAGTTTTGTGCCTGTTTCTGCACATTTTTTGTAAGTACTATTATTATTTTTTAAATTACTTCGTTTAGCAATTTTTGCCCCTTTGGTTAGAAGTCTTTTATTGGATTTATCTTCTAAGAAGATGCTGAATGGAAGTCTATCTATGTCAGTATTTGATGATTCAAGCCTGTCTACAATTAGCTCGTAAGGAACATTCGTATCTCTTCCATAGCCATTGTTAGTGATACAGAATGGCTTGCTAGTGGTTAAGTTGTTTTGAACAGAATTTCCTAATAAGATTTCATTAGGACTAATAGCATTTAGAGATTGATGTATTGTTACAGATATTTCAACGGTTGCAGTAGATTGTGTGCCAAGTTTTCCTTGTGATGCTGCGTAAACAGGGTTGTATGCTAGAGCCACTATGATGCAATAAAGTAAATGCTTGGATAAGCATTTAGTCTTTATTGTTTTAATTTCTTTGATTAAGTGGTGTTGCATTATCTTATCCATTTTCAAATCACACGGATGAATAAGACCACTCAGCTAAGCATGAGTACATGCTTGATGAATACACATCAATTGTTACTGGCGGTCCCGCTATCGTAGATGTTATGCAATAACTCTAAAAGTGATTGCTAAACTTCCTTAGACCGGTGACTTTGCGTCTCCAACTTTCATCGGATTTGCCTTTTTATACATTTCAACGTATCGGCCAATATGTACTAAAGTTGAGTTTTAAATCCTGGTTTCGTGTGAATTAGTTCTCATAATTGATGTTGTTGGTGTAAGAGTTTTTTAATTATTGTTTTTATGGAATCTCACTAATAATCTGATAGTTATCAATATAACGTAGTCCTATTGGTAAAATTTGTATTTAGTAGACTATTATGATTTAGAGAGTTAAGTATTTAATGCTCTATACAATTTTGCAAGAATCAATAATTAAATTAAGTTAATTTACTTAAAGAGTTGTTAATAGAAAGGCGTGTAGTTTTATTACCATATTAATAGTAATGAAGTCATCTTAGAACATGCAGGGCAAAAGGGGAGTGAAGGCTAAGTAATGCTGTATTAAATTTCAAGCAGCCTTTGGCTTGATTTATTGGCTTTGAATTGCTGGCTTTAACTTATTAATCTTGAGATGACTTATAGAGTGCTGTGAAGAACCACTTTATTGCGGCCGTCTTGCTTGGCTTGGTAAAGTGCTTTATCTGCACGGCGAAGTAACTCGCGACCTAAGTCAAAAGTGTTTTGATCTGTGTTGGGCTGCTCAATGGTAGATACACCAATGGATACAGTTAGGTTGCAGTCTTCACCTTTTACAAATGTTGTCTCTGCAATGCTTTGTTGAATTCTTTCAGCTACATCTTCTGCCCAATCTTGCCCAGACTGCTCTAGTAGTACAGCAAATTCTTCACCACCATAACGTGCAACCACATCAATACTTCTTAACTGTGCTCTAATTAGTTCTGCAACTTTGGTTAGCACACTGTCTCCAGTTTCATGACCAAAGCTGTCGTTTACTACTTTGAAATGATCGATATCTATAAATAAACAACTTACTGATGATTGTAAACGTTGTGCTCGAGATATTTCTTCATTGAGGCGCTGGTCGAAGAACCTGCGATTATTGACGCCGGTTAAGGAGTCAGTTAATCCTGCTTGTTTGAGTTTTTCCTGCGCCATGGTGGTGTCAAGGCAGGTTGCTAATACAGCTGCTAAATGTTCAAGAAAATCAGTGGCATCTTGTTTGTTAAATCTACCTGATTGAAAGCTGCCTAAGTTTAAACTTCCAAGTAATTTATTTTTACGAAATAGGGGCAATAATGCAACGCTGCGAGGGAACTTTCGATCTGTTAAAAATAAATCTTCATGTAAATTTATATCAAAAGAACCCAGTAGTGGTTTTTTGAAGCGGCCATAAAACTTTTTAAGCTTTAAGATATCATTTGTGAAAATTAGTTCTGGATATCGACTAGTGTCTTCACCTACATCACGCAATAATCGTTTTATATCTTGGTGTTCGTCGTGCAGGATTATAGTTAACACATCCCAACCAAATGTAGATTTGCTTTTATGTGCAACTAGTTGCATTAACTCTGCAAGAGAGCTACAGCTGAGTAGTCTTAATTCTAAGTTTTGAAATTTTCTTAATGTCGCTTCATTTCTACGAGCATCATGTACTAATGACTGTAATTTGTTGCGCAGTGCTTGTACTTCGGTAAGTTCTTCTTCGATGTGGGGTATGGTAGGCATAGTTAACTTGGTTGTTTTAAGCCTTCGATTGGAACAGGCGAGCCCATTGCATAACCTTGTGCATAATCAACACCAAGTTCACGTAACATATTTACAACTTCTTCACTTTCAGCGCATTCAGCAATGGTGCCTATCCCCATAATATGACCGACTTGATTAATTGCTTCAACCATAGCGTGATCGATAGAGTCATCAATCATGTCGTGAACGAAGCTTCCATCTATTTTTAAATAATCAACAGGTAGATTTTTGAGATAGGTAAATGATGAAAGCCCGCTTCCAAAATCGTCCAAAGCAAATCGGCAACCAATTCTCTTGAGCTCTAAAATTAATTGGCTGACTTGATCTAAATTACTAATTGCTGCTGTTTCAGTAATCTCGAAGCATACGTTTGTAGGTACAATGCCTGTTCGTGCTATTTCATCTTTAATGAAATCTAGCAATGAATCATCATTGAGCGAATTGCCTGATAAGTTTATGGCAATTTGTACTCCGGAATGTTCACCAAAAGTATCGTTATAACGATTGAACGCTGTACTAATCATCCAGCGATCCAGGCTGGTCATTAAGCCGTAACGCTCAGCAGCTGGGATGAAGCTGGCAGGCATTATCAAGTCACCTTGAGGATCAGTTAGTCGAATCAGTAATTCATAATGTAAAGATTCATTATTATTAGGCGATAGCGCTACTATTGGTTGGCAATAGATTCTGAATCGATCTTCTTGTAGTGCACCGGTGACACCTGCAGCCCGCATCATTTCGGTATGTCGGCGTGTTAATTCATCATCTTCTTTTCTATGAATATGTAATTTATTTCGACCATGATCTTTAGCGGTAAAGCATGCGAGTTCTGCTCGCGTCAACATATGTGCAGGATCTTGTGAATGCTTGTCTATTGTAATTAGTCCAATACTAATGCCAATTTCAAAGTGTTGGTCACGCCATTTAAAAGTAGAGTTGCGAATAGTATTAATAAGGTTCTGTGCAAGTGTTTTAGCTTGGTCTGCAGTTGTATTTACAAGCAATAAAGCAAATTCATCACCGCCCAAACGAGCAAAAATATCAATACTTCTCATATGTTGCTTCATATGGTCCGCAGCTTGTTTGAGAACTATATCACCAGCAGTGTGGCCGGCTTGAGCATTAATAATCTTAAATTGATTTAAATCGAGATAACATAAAACATGTTGCACGTCATGAGTTGCGGCACTGGATATGGCGCCTTCTAAGCGCAACTCAAACTCTTGCCTATTAAGTAACCCAGTTAAGGAGTCGTGTGATGCTTGATGGCTTATTTCTTGTGTAAGTCGATTTGTTTCAGATGAATCTTTGAAGATTAAAACCAAGCCGCCAGTTTCTATATTTAATGAGCTGCTTGGTGTTATTGACAGCTCAATGGGATGTTCATTATTAAAGCGATCCAATAAAATTAGATTGCTTCTTGATTCTATGGGCTTGCCTGAATCTAAACTATCTTTACCCAAGTTAGTGATGCGTTCTCTCGTGGTAGCATCAATTAGCTTAAGGATACTGTCTACATGTTTTTCTTTTGCTTCATAGCTAGGCCAACCCGTTAAGCCTTCGGCAACTGGGTTCATTGATTCAACTTGGCACTTCATGTCAGTTGCAATGACACCATCTTTAAGTAACTTTAAAGTAATACGATTGCGCTGTTGTTCTTGTTCAAGTTTGTTTTCTGTAACTGAAGTTGCGGTGATGTCTTGTAAAATTAAACTAAATACAGTTTGATCGTTCTCATTGTTAAAAGCAGAAACCTTAAAGTACTTAACGGTATCATCTAAGCCGGTAAATTTAATTTCCGGATTGATTTCTTCTGAGTCATCATGGCATGTATTGATAATGTGATGCAGCTTAATTATTTCAGACTGTTTGAAAATCAATGATAACGGTGTACCCAATGAATCATGCTCATCTAAGTTGAGCATTTTAGCTGCAGTACTATTTAGCTCAACGAGAGTGTCCTCTTCGTCAACATTTAAAAGGCCAATTGCAGCAACCTGCATTATAGTATCTAATTTATGTTCAGAGTTTTCTTCGGCCTTAATGGGTATGATTTCTGGTTTAGTTGATGATGCGTTATCAAATTCAACTAAATTATCTTGTTCTATGTTGGAATCATCTAAAGAACTTTTTAGGGCAGTTGGTAATGATTTAATATTGGCTGTTGACCAAACGTCTACGCTATTTGAAAGTTTGGGAGAAGCCTGGATGGTTTGATCCATAAGATCAAAGTCGTTAGGTTTGCGCAGTAAAAATATTTTTATAGTCGTATCATGCTCAAGAATCCAATTAATAACTTGTAATGGTTCATTTATATGATGTCCAAGCACAATAGCTTTGCTGTCGATCTGGCTGCCATGTAGGATATCAGTGAGCTGTTGTTCACTAGCTAAATTTGAAATGGCAAGAGGTGGCGGAGTGTGTCGACATAGATATGTCCATAAATCTTTGCCAACATTAACTAAAGATACTTTAACTGCCATATTTGTGTATTGGCTGGTATCCACAGCGTCATGCGCATGATTTGCGCTAGCTTTATCTTTAAAGCGTTTGTCGATTGTTCGAATCACGTGTTAAATAAATCTTCCTGTGAGCTAGCTTTTACATATTGCCGGATCCATTGTCTTACTAGGCGAGAAGCACTATCGTCTTCATCTTTCACCATACGCATGAACTCATCACGTAAATCGCGTGAAATCCTTACTTGTAGTAGGGCTGAATTTTGTGGCTTTTTCTCAAGTGGTGATGTCATTTCATTATCATTCGAATATCATGATAATAGTATGACAAACTTCTCATAACTATACAAAAAAAGTGGTTTCAGAAGATCTCGGAACGTACTGATAAATAAAGAGCCATTATCAAATTCAAGGATAAGACTGCTATAAATTAGTATATTATAATACTCTTATTTATGAGCGCCTCGCTAATCTTACTTTAAGACAAATTCAGATGGATAACTTACTACGATTACTCAATATTATGCAGATGCTGCGAGATCCTGAAGACGGTTGCCCTTGGGATATTCAACAAACATTTGATTCCATCGTTCCTTATACCATTGAAGAAGTGTACGAGGTCGCGGATGCAATTGATCAGCAAGATTTTGAGCAACTAAAGGATGAGCTTGGGGATTTGTTGTTACAAGTGATTTATTACACGCAAATGGCAAGAGAGCAAAATTTGTTTGATTTTGAAGATGTAGCGGGAACAATCTGTGACAAGTTAGTCCGTCGTCATCCACATATATTTGACAAGCAAAATATTCAGAGAGATGTAAAGAAAGCCAATGAAACTTGGGAGCTAATTAAACAGCAGGAGCGTAATGAAAAAACTGGATTCAATTCTAATAGTTTGTTAAATGATATTCCGGTAGCCATGCCACAATTGTTGCGTGCCAAAAAAATACAAAAGCGTGTTTCTAACGTTGGTTTTGATTGGCAAGAAACAAAAGAAGTGATTGGGAAAGTTGAGGAAGAATTAATCGAGTTAAAGGAAGTTATAGATACTGATAATGATCAAGAAGCTTTAGAAGAAGAGTTAGGTGATTTATTATTTTCTATCGTGAATCTTAGTAGGCATATTAATGTCAATGCTGAAGAAGCGTTACGCAAAGGGAATAAAAAGTTTATTAAACGATTCCAGTATATAGAGCAACAAATAAAATCAGAGGGTGGGAATATTGAAAATTATAATCAGGAAGAGTTAGAGAGATTTTGGAAACAGGCAAAGCAAGCTACTCGCTCTTAAAACGCATTGAGAAGTCTACTGCCTGCACATGTTTAGTGATTGCACCAATAGAAATAAAATTTACACCTGTTTTGGCTACTTCACGTATATTTTCTAAAGTCATATTGCCAGAGGCTTCCAGTTTTTTCTTGCCATCGGTAAATGCAACGGCATTTTCCAGCTCGGATAAAGAAAAGTTATCTAGCAAGATAACATCTGTTTTGGTCTTTAGTGCTTCTTTTAGTTGGCTGACATTTTCTACCTCAACTTCTAGTTTAATAGAAGGGTGCTGCTGTTTTGCTTCATTTACAGCTTTTGATACTGAGCCTGCAGTAGCGATATGATTTTCTTTTATTAATATTGCGTCGAATAAGCCCATACGATGATTGGTTCCACCTCCACAGCGCACCGCATACTTTTGTGCGTAGCGCATACCAGGAAGTGTTTTTCTTGTGTCTAGTATCTGTGCATTAGTGCCTGAGATTCGGTCTACATAGGTTTTGGTTTTGGTGGCGGTGCCGGATAATGTTTGCAAAAAATTCAATGCAGTTCTTTCGCCAGTTAATATAGCTTGTGCGCTTCCGCTTAATGTGCAAACAGTGGAGTCCTTAGTTAATGACTCCCCATCATTAACTTGCCAATCTATTGTTATATTGGGATCGAGTTTATGGAAAGCAAGTTCGAACCATTTCTGTCCGCACAGCACCGCTTCTTCTCGACTAATCACTTTGGCAGATGCTATTTCATGGTTATTGAAAGATGCAGCAGTGACATCGCCCGTTCCAATGTCCTCCTCTAATGCTGTATTTACTGAGTGATTGATGACTTTTAAAGCGTCCTTGCTGTGATTAGATAAATTCATTCCGTATTATTTTATTGCTTTGTAAGTTTAAAATTTAGTTTTTATTTAAGTATTCTTTGGTAACTTTGAAGATAACAGGGCTTAATAACGCAAGTGCAATTAAGTTGGGTATTGCCATAAAGCCATTCATTACATCCGCTAGTAACCACACAAAATTAAGTTTAATGAGTGCACCAGTCATTACTGCAACCACCCAAACTATTCTGTATGGAATAATTATAGCGGTGCCAAAAATATATTCTGCACAACGTTCGCCATAATAGCTCCAACCAATTAATGTAGTGAACGCAAAGATAACTAAACCAATTGTTACAATATAGTTTCCACCCGCAATACCTTGGCCGTAAGCTAAGGTTGAAAGAGATGCGCCGGTTTCGCCGCTGGTCCAGGCACCGGTTAAAATAATCACTAATGCTGTCATAGTGCAAACAAGGATGGTATCAATAAAGGTACCTAACATGGCAATCATACCTTGGCGAACTGGGTCGTCTGTTTGCGCAGCAGCATGCGCTATCGGTGCGCTACCTAAGCCTGCCTCATTAGAAAATACCCCGCGTGCAACACCAAACCGAATAGCAGCCCAAACTGCTGCGCCTGCGAATCCTCCAGTAGCGGCTGTACCACTAAATGCGCTGGAAAAAATAAGACTAAAAGCGTTCCCTACTTCTCCAATATTAGCAAAAATTACGAGTAACGAACCTGCGATATACGCTATTGCCATGATGGGAACCAGTTTGCCGGCTACTTCACCAATACGGGTTACTCCACCGATAATTACTAGCCCAACAAGTATTGCCAGAACAATACCTGTAACCATAGGGTCAACATTAAAGTTGCTATGTAGTGCATCGGCTACAGAGTTTGATTGCACCATATTTCCAATCCCAAATGCTGCAACCGTGCCAAATAGTGCAAATAAAAATCCTAGCCATTTCCAGTTTTCGCCTAAGCCGTTCTTGATGTAGTACATCGGGCCACCTTGACGTCTGCCACGCGAATCAACTTCCCGATATTTTACTGCTAAGACTGCCTCTCCATATTTAGTGGCCATACCAAATAACGCAGTTACCCACATCCAAAAAATAGCGCCGGGTCCACCTAAGAAAATTGCGGTTGCAACACCAGCAATGTTTCCTGTGCCGATCGTTGCTGATAGCGCAGTCATTAATGCTTGAAAGGGGCTAATATCTCCTTGGCTTTTATCAGCCTGTTTTGAAAACAGCAATTTAAAACCATGACCAATTTTCCTCCATGGCATTAGCTTTAAACCCAATGTTAAATAGACGCCAACCCCGAGTAGTAAGGCCAGCATTATTGGGCCCCAAATAAAACTACTTAGCGAATTTAAAAGCGATGTTATTGTTTCCATTAGCCTCTCCCTCAATTGCTTACTTTAGTAGATTGTATTTATATAAGTTAATTTGGATGATCTTTAAAAGCGTGGTTTCTAATTCTAATTTTAAAGCTTTTAAAAATGCTGTTATTTCAATGAGTCTGATTACTTCATATAAGCTGTCAGTTAGACAGATTTATTTCGTAATGCTACTCTGATTTAAGCATGATATCTAATGGGTTCTCCTTTGAGTAATAAGCGTTTCAAGATACAAAGCCTATCCTTTCAAGGCGCTGCAGATTTGTTGCAACAAGATGTTATCGAGGGTCTTTTTACGCTTCCGCGCAGTCTCCCGCCAAAGTACTTCTATGACGATGAGGGCTCTAAGCTTTTCGATCAAATATGCAACACACAAGATTATTATCCAACGCGAACAGAAGCAGCTTTGTTGAATAAATATTCTGCTGAAATTATTGAATTAGTGAATCCAAAAATATGCACTGAGTTAGGGGCGGGTACCTCTACAAAAACAGAAATATTGTTAACTGCGTTATGTGCGAGTAAAGAATCTTTTGTATATCAAAGTATTGATGTTTGTGAAGAAGTATTGGTTGAGTCTGCAAATCGATTGCTTCAAAAATACAATAATTTATGCATTGAGTCTGTTGCAGGGGAGTATATTCCCGCAATACAGGTGGCACCTAAGCATACTGAAGAAACGCTTTATCTATTTATTGGTAGCTCTATAGGAAATTTTTCTGAGAAAGACTCAGTAGAGCTCCTCTCTGAAATCGCAAATAAAATGGATGATGTGGATTATTTTTTGATTGGTATGGACCGTGTTAAAGACCAAGAAATACTTGAGCGTGCATATAACGATAGTGAGGGTGTTACAGCAAAATTTAATTTAAATGTTCTCAATGTGTTAAATAGTAAATTGGGTGCGAATTTTAGTTTGGAAAAGTTCTCACACAAAGCAATTTATAATGAACAACAACAGCAAATCGAGATGTATTTAATCTCTCTTTGTGATCAAAAAGTCAATTTCCCTGCGTTGGGTAAAAAAATGTTTTTAGAAGAGGGTGAAAGAATTCTTACAGAAGTGAGCCATAAATATACCAGATCGACTATAAATAGTCTGCTTAAAAAAAGTGGTTTGGAAGAGGTGGCTCATTTTGAACCTTCAAATGAATACTTTTCTTTAGTGCTGGTTAAAAAATTACAGTAAGTAAGCTGTAAGTAATTATTTCTTAAGACAAAAGATTTTCCATTAATGCTTTTTGTGCGTGCAAGCGATTTTCTGCTTCATCCCAGACCACACTTTGCGGTCCGTCTATTACATCTGCGGTAACTTCCTCACCTCTATGGGCTGGTAAGCAGTGCATGAACAATGCATCTTTATTTGCGAGAGAGAGAAGTTCTTTGTTTACCTGAAATTTTTGAAAGACTTTTTGTCTTTCTTGTTGCTCTTCTTCCTGTCCCATACTTGCCCATACATCAGTAACCACTAAATCAGCATTTTTCACAGCTTCACTAGCTTCGTGTGTGACCATCGTTTTGTTTTTTGTTTGATTCACAAATTTAGGGTTAGGGCTATATGTTTCTGGGCAGGCAATATTTAACTGGAAGTCAAGTTGCATGGCTGCATTCATGTATGAATGGCACATGTTATTACCATCACCAATCCATGCAACGGTAGCGCCTCTAATGTCACCTCGATGCTCAAACCAAGTTTGCATGTCTGCTAGTAATTGGCAGGGGTGCACAAGATCGGTAAGTCCGTTGATGACAGGTACTGAAGAATGGGCAGCAAATTTTTCTACATTCTCATGCTCAAAAGTTCTGATCATCACACCGTCAACCATTCGCGACAAAACGCGTGCACTATCTTCAATAGGTTCACCGCGACCAAACTGTGTATCTCTGGGCGACAAAAAGAGTGCATGACCACCAAGTTGCACCATACCGGTTTCAAATGAGACGCGTGTTCGCGTGGAAGATTTTTCAAAAATCATTGCTAAGGTTTTGTTTTGCAATGGCGTAAGATTTTTTCCGCTCTTGAGTAATTTTTTTAATTCTATAGCACGCGCTAATAATGCCCTTAATTCTTCAGGTCTGTAATCTAGCAAAGTAAGAAAGTGGCGCGTGCTCATATGTTTTTATTTTTAAATAATAATTGTGATTTATACATGTGTAGTTGATAACTCATTAATGCTTTGGGTGAGAAGCTCAATCATAGAGTCTGCGTTAGATTTGTTAAAAATTAATGGTGGCAGCAGTCGAATTATTTTTTCAGCAGTAACATTAATCAGTAATTTTTTATTAAGGCAGCTATCTACAAGTTCTGTGCAAGGTATAGACATCTCTATTCCAATCATTAAGCCTTTCCCGCGCACTTCTTTTACAAGTTTATTGGTCGAGAGTTTTTCTTGTAACTCTTTAACTATATAGTTTCCTATGTTTGTAGCATTGAGGAGTAGTTTATTTTTTTCAATAGCATGAAGCGTGGCTAAGGAGGCTCTGCACGCTAATGGGTTGCCGCCAAATGTTGAGCCATGTGAGCCGGGTGCGAATAAACTTGCTGCATGTCCTTTAGTAAGGCAGGCGCCAATCGGTACGCCATTGCCCAGACCTTTTGCAGTCACTAATACATCGGGGTGGATATTGGTGTGTTGAAAACAAAACCATTTACCTGTTCTGCCATTACCTGTTTGAACTTCGTCTAGCATGAGTAGGATCTCATGTTTTTCACATAATAATTTTAGTTTAGACAAGTAGTTTGATTCAGGTATGCGAATCCCACCTTCACCTTGTATGGGCTCCACTAGAATTGCAGAAATATTTGTATTGTTCTGTAAAATGTTTTCTACAGATTCAACGTCATTGTATGGGGCTCTTACGAATCCAGGCACAAGAGGTTCAAAGCCTGCATGAGCTTTTCTATTTCCCGTTGCTGTAAGCGTTGCCATCGTACGACCATGGAAACTATGTTCCATCACAATGATAGCGGGTTCGCTTATGTTTTTATGGTGTCCATGTAAACGTGCTAACTTAATTGCTGCTTCATTGGCTTCAGCGCCTGAATTTCCAAAAAATACCGCATCCATACCGGATAATTGGCATAATTTTTGGCCTAGTTCTTCTTGTAACTCGATTCGATAAATATTCGATGTATGGGTAAGAGTCGAAGCTTGATCTGCAATGGCTTTAGCTACTTCAGGGTGTGCATGGCCCAATCCGCAGACTGCAATACCAGCTAATGCATCCAGGTATTTTTCTTGTTTATCTGATGTTAGCCACACGCCGTTACCACTCACAAAGGTTATTTCCTTGCGGGCATAGGTTGGCATTAATGTATTTTTGGTTACAGACATTTCAATTTAAATACTTAAATTTAGCTCCAAAATAAAAACGGCAGCTAAAAAGCTGCCGAAGACAAGATTATACTGCTGATTAAATAATAAGCAAAAAAACCCGATCCTAGATGAACTAAGGTCGGGTTTAGCGCTGTAAAAGGCTACCTTTTCTAGGTTTTTTGCTGTGTTTAAGGAAAGATCTTTTTCTTAGAAGAACAAGCCGTGTCCAGCGCCGACCATGCAAGCAAGCATTGGGATAGACAGCAAAGTGTTAATTCGTGATGCGGTAAAGGCGATCTTTTTAGCAGAAGCCTTTTCATCATCACTAGCTTGTTTGATGCCAAGTACTTTTTTCTGGTTTGGCCAAATTAAACCCCATACATTAAATAACATGATGGTTCCTAACCAAGCGCCAACACCAATCACTGTGACGCCATTGGTGAAGAAGAAGTTTTCCATGATTCCACCAACATAATGTAATGCTGCTGCACCTGTTATCCAGGTTGCAAGTGCACCCCAACGGAACCATGCTAATGCACGAGGTGCAACATACTTGCCGATCGCTGCAGGTCCAGGTCCGCTGCTATCTGCCGCAGCTTCGCCAAGCGCAGGAACTTGTACAAAGTTAAAATAGTACAATAGTCCAATCCAGGTTATACCTGCAAGAACGTGAAACCACACGATAAGTGACCATGCGTTTAATGCATTTGGATCAAATGCAAATGCCATGATTATTGCCAGAATAAAACCAGCAATGATCGTGCCGAGAACAGAATTTAATGGGTTCATGTGTGCGCCTCTCTAGACTGAATATAGTTATTGTTTGAATTATTATTATCGAACTAGTCGCTTTGACTTAGTTCTCGTTTGACAGGATTATAACCAACCCAATCTATAAACTTAACCATTATTATAAGTGTATGAATCCTGTGCAATTAAACTGATTAGCATGGAATATGGGCGGTCATTTTGTGTGTATGGGGCTTAGCCCTTATTAATTTAAAGGATATATAGATGTGCGGTGTATGTGGTGAGTTTAGATTTGATGGTAATAAAGTAGACCTGCATACATTGCAACGAATGCTGGTACCACTTAAGAATCGGGGGCCAGACAATGAGGGTGTATATCGATCTAAAATGATTGGTTTGGGGCATCGTAGACTCTCTATTATCGATTTGTCTGATAATGCCAATCAACCGATGGTAGATACTGATACTAAGCTCACTATCGTTTTTAATGGCACGATTTATAATTACCCGCAGCTGCGCGAACAACTTATTCAAAAAGGCCATCGTTTTAAATCAACCGGTGATACTGAAGTTATACTAAAGGCGTATGCGCAATGGGGTAAAGACTGTGTAGCAAAACTAGTTGGCATGTTCGCGTTTACTATTTGGAATGATGATGAACAAGAATTGTTTTTAGCGCGTGATCGTTTGGGCATAAAACCTCTTTACTATAGTCAGACTGAGAAACATTTTCGTTTTGCATCCAATACACAATCATTACTTGCCGCAGGAGATGTGAATACAGAATTTGATGCAATTGGTTTGCATCATCATTTAACGTTGCATGCAGTCGTGCCAGCCCCAACCACAATTCTAAAAGGTATACGTAAAGTGCCGCCCGCTCATTACATGGTAATTAATAAACATGGGAAGATAATAACCGAGCGATATTGGAAGTTGCGTGCTGAAAATATTGAAACTTTTCGAGATGAAAAAGAATGGGTGCATGATATTCATGCCGCATTAAGTTTGGCGGTAGAGCGCCGCCTCAATATTGCGGATGTCCCAGTGGGTGTGTTGCTTTCTGGTGGGTTGGATTCCAGTTTATTGGTTGGTCTATTAGCTGAATCAGGTGTGTCTGATATACAAACCTATTCGGTTGGTTTTGAAGATCAGCCAGAAGAGCAAGGAAATGAGTTTGAATATTCCGATGCGGTAGTGGATCAATTTTCCACACAGCATCATAAGTTCTATATTCAAAACGAAGAGGTCATGCAAAGACTTCCTGCAGCGATTGACCACATGGCTGAGCCGATGGTAGGCCAAGATGCTGTGGCTTTTTATTTGCTCGCAGAACAAGTTAGCCAGCATATTTCAGTTGTGCAATCCGGCCAAGGTGCTGATGAAGTCTTTGGTGGCTATTTTTGGTATCCATTAATGCAAGCAGAAAATAATTTCTCTGTTGAAAGTTTTGCTAAGCATTATTTTGATCGTACTCATGCTGAAATGTCGCAAACATTGCATCCAGATTTAATCTCAGAAGATTTTACTTCTGGTCGAGTAAAGCAACTGTTAGAAGAGGCTAATACAAAAAGTTTTTTAGATGCGGTGTTACATATGGATGTCACTACTTTAATAGTAGATGACCCTGTTAAGCGTGTAGACAACATGACAATGGCGTATGGGCTAGAGGCTCGAGTACCTTTCTTGGATCATGAGCTTGTAGAATTAGCAATGCGTGCGCCTACGAAATATAAAACAAAAGACGGCGGTAAGTTTTTACTAAAAAATATTGCACGAGGGTTATTGCCCGACAAAGTGATTGATCGAAAGAAAGGTTATTTTCCTGTCCCTGCATTGAAATATGTTCGGGGAGAGTTCTTAGATTTTATGCGCGAGGTTTTGAGTTCTCAAGCATGTAAGCAGCGTGGCTTGTTTCAACTCGAATACATCAACAAGCTGCTGAGTAAGCCAGAAGCTTATATGACCCCATTGCGAGGTAGCAAACTATGGCATTTAGCCTTATTAGAGTTGTGGTTACAGCGCAATGTGGATACAGCTATTGCCACTTAAAATGAGCACAGTAAAATAATATTAAGATAATCCAAATACAACGGAGTTAGGTGAAATGGACGTATTAGAACGCATCAAAGAACAAGTTGAGTCAAACTCTGTAGTTCTTTATATGAAGGGTACCCCGCAAATGCCGCAATGTGGTTTTTCAAGTCGAACAGCTGAAGCACTTAAGTCTTGTGGACATGAGTTTGCATATGTAAATGTATTGATGGACCCTGAAGTGTTTGAAAATTTGCCAAAGTATGCTGATTGGCCAACTTTCCCTCAGTTATATATTAATGGCGAGCTTGTGGGTGGGTGTGACATTACAATGGAGCTGCATGAGAAGGGCGAGTTGCAAACCATGGTGACTGAAGCAAGTGCTTCATCGGGTTAAGAGTTACTACTAGCTGTTTTTTATAGTCGGTAATTGATTGCGCATATTCATAATCTTGCAAAATACATCGGCAGTTTTTTCTGCATCATAAACTGCCGAATGTGCGCTGCTACCGTCCCACTCGATCTCAGCAGCTTCAACAATTCTAGATAGCACTGTTTGTCCATATGCCATTGCACCGAGGCTGACGGTGTCTAAGCAACTGAATGGATGGAATGGACTGTTTTTAATACCTGTGCGTATAGCTGCCGCGTTAAGAAAACCCAGATCAAAAAAAGCGTTATGTCCGACTAATATTGCACGCGTACATTTATTTTCTTTCGCATGCTTGCGAACAGGTTTGAATATTTCTGGTAATGCTTGTTTTTCGTCTAATGCCAGTCGAAGTGGATGGTCTGGATCAATGCCATTAACCTCCATAGAAGCAGGTTCTAAATTTGCGCCTTCAAATGGTACGACATGGGTGGATATTGTTTCTTTTCTATATAGCTTGCCATCCTGATTGATGCTGATTAATACTGCTGCAATTTCTAACAAAGCGTCGGTTTGGGAGTTGAAGCCGCCGGTTTCAACATCCACTACAACTGGACAAAAGCCACGTAATAGATTGGCAAATGGGGTTATTTCTTGTGCTTTTTCTTCACTCACCTGGCTTTACTTTGTCCATATATATTTTCACTTGTGGGGTCATGTCATGTTAATGTTTAGCTTCGAGTTGTCATTCAACATTCATTTAAACGCGCATTACGCCTATCAATCAAATACATACTATGTCATCAGTTCGTAAAGTTGTACTCGCCTATTCGGGTGGTTTAGACACTTCTGTCATTCTTAAATGGTTGCAAGAGGTTTATGACTGTGAGGTCGTAACTTTTACTGCTGATATTGGTCAAGGCGAAGAGGTTGAGCCTGCGCGTGCTAAGGCTCAGGCACTGGGTATTAAAGAAATCTATATAGAAGACCTCACTGAAGAGTTTGTTAAAGAATATGTGTTTCCTATGTTTCGTGCCAATACTGTCTATGAAGGTGAATATTTACTAGGTACTTCCATTGCAAGGCCTTTAATTGCAAAACGTTTAGTTGAAATTGCAGCTGAAACAGGTGCAGATGCGGTGTCCCACGGCGCAACAGGGAAAGGAAATGATCAAGTGCGTTTTGAGTTGGGTGCATATGCATTAAATCCAGATATTAAAATTATTGCACCGTGGAGGGAATGGGACCTTAACTCCAGAGAGAAATTATTAACCTACGCGGATAAACATAATATTGCTGTTGAACAAAAGCGCGGCAAAAAATCACCTTACTCTATGGATGCGAATCTTTTGCATATTTCATATGAGGGTGGTCCATTAGAAGATCCATGGTGTGAGCCGGAAGATGATATGTGGAAGCTGAGTTGTTCGCCTGAAGAGGCTCCTGATACTCCCGCTTATATTGAAATTGATTTCGAACAAGGTGATGCAAAAGCGATTGATGGCAAAGGCTTAACTCCGGCAACCTTACTAACTGCATTGAATGCAATTGCTTGTGAACATGGTGTGGGTCGTCAAGATATTGTTGAAAATAGATATGTCGGTATGAAGTCTCGTGGTTGTTATGAAACCCCTGGAGGCACAATATTGCTTAAGGCGCATCGAGCAATGGAGTCGTTAACGATGGACCGTGAACTTGCGCATTTAAAAGATGAATTGATGCCGCGTTATGCGAAACTTATTTATAATGGTTACTGGTGGAGCCCGGAACGGCTCGCGATGCAACAACTTATAGATGCGACCCAAGTAAATGTAACCGGTACTGTACGTATCAAGTTATATAAAGGTAATGTTTCCATTGCGGGACGTAAGTCTGATGGACATAGTTTATTTGATGCTAATATTGCCACGTTTGAAGATGATGAAGGCGCGTATAATCAACAAGATGCGGAAGGGTTTATTAAGCTGAATGCCTTGCGTATGCGTATTGCGGCAAAATCTTCTAGACATCGCAGCTAATTCGCTTTAAAACATAAACTACAATTCATTTATAATACTTAATTATGACTAAATATCTTACATTATTGATTTTAATTGCATTGCTTAGTGGGGGTTGTGCAACCTCACCTAATTACGAAGCCGATGCAAGAGATCCATGGCAAGGCTTTAATCGCAGCGTGTATAGCTTTAATAATGCACTCGATCAGGCGTTTTTAGTGCCGGCGGCAGCGAGTTATCGTGCAGTTACCCCAGATATAGCCGAGAAGGGTGTGCATAACTTCTTTTCGAATCTAGGGGATGTAGGGGTAGCGTTCAACAACACGCTGCAGTTCAAGTTTCTAGATGCAGCTTCAGACTTAGGACGCATAGTGGTTAACTCCACTATTGGACTGCTTGGAATTATGGATGTAGCGAGTCGCATGGGTTTGGAAAAGCATGATGAAGATTTTGGTCAAACTTTGGGCTATTGGGGAATGGGCTCCGGCCCATATGTAATGTTGCCATTTTTGGGTCCGAGTAATTTGCGTGATGGTCCAGGAAGAGTTGTGGACTCCATAATTTACCCACCGAATTGGGCTGATATAAAATCTTCTGAACGCAATGGTTTGTTTGCAATGAGGTTGGTGAATTTGCGGGCAGAGTTAATGGTAACGGAAGAAAAAGCGAAAGAGCTAAGTCGAGATCGGTATGTATTTATACGCGACGCATACCTTGATAACCGTGAATTCAAAGTCAATGATGGCCAAGTATCGGCAGACGATGGTCTATACGATGAACTGGATGATGAGTAGCAGCAGTGAATTATTAAATCTCATAATGTAAGTCTCATATTAGAGTAAGTGAATTGTGGGTAAGTGCGTAGTATGCAGCAAGTCTGCTGGACCATTTAATTCCTTACACAAAACTTGTTTACCGATTTATCAAGGCGTTAGAAAATGTCTGTATGACACATTTCCAGAATGTGTTAATTCACCCCAAGATTCTCTTGACCCGCTACTGGCTATTCAAGCATGCAAACCTTCGGCAAATTTTTCAGAAGTACAGTTTAATGAGCTAGTGGTTAAAGCTTGGCTGGAGCAGGCGAAGCTAGTAGTTAAAGACCCTGCTTTAAACTCCAACGCAACCAAAAATTTATTACGTATTGCGGATAAATTCAATATAAATAGTGAAGATGTTGATGACTATTTAATAGTGCGGTTATCAAATGTTGAGCATCTTGAGCGTATCCAAAATAAGCAAACAATTGAGAAAGAGTTTGACCTTGCTGCTGGCGACATAGTGCTTATGCAAAATGAAAAAATTATTTGGGAGTTTAAGAGCACGACGAGATTAGAGCAGCAAAGACACGCTCAAGGTAAGCAGTGGACGGTGTTTAGTTCTGTGCTGAACAATATTTTAATGAGAAAACGTTATAAAGAGCTGGCGATTAAGGTTGATGAGTCAGGTACTTTGTTGGTGACGAATCATAGTCTCTACTATAAGAGTAATGATGTTAAAGTGCAGACTAAATTTACAGATATTCATTCTGTCACACCAATGAGAGATGGTGTGCGAGTTCAGGCCAGAACAACGGGGGCTATGCCAGATACGTATATTACTGGTGATGGTCGTTTTACCTATGCGTTATTGCAATACGCACAAAGACTAAATACTTAATTTAAAAACGTTAGCTAAAACCTAAACTAGATGAGTAATGTACTAGCCGCCAAATAAACGTTTTAACCAACCCATTAGTCCGCCATTGTTGCTATTGATTTGTGATGAATTGTTATCATTGGACTTGCTTTGCGAGGCTTCATGGTGTCGACGAAGTACAGAGTCTGTAGGAACGGCATTATCCATAGTGTTACTCTCTTAGGTAGGTTAGCAACCATTATAGTTATTAGGGGTTTATGTTTTATAGGAGCTCACTGGATTCTCTGCCTTGGGGTGCCGTGGGTCAAGGCTGGTTTAGCATATATAATGAAAAAATATGTTAATAATCTAGTAAGCATGGCTTTTAACCCAGTTCTGATAAACTGTTATTATAAGTAGCTATAAAATAATTAATCATTTTACGATCTTTAAGGAAATCTCAGGATGAATAAGAAGACCACAGAAGTGCTTGCTGGAGGCAGATATTTCGAAGACACCATAACGCCTAGCAATGATACGAATCGTGATACTGAGCTTGAAGGTCATGTGCGTGAAATGTTGCGGTTAATTGGCGAAGACCCTAAGCGTGAAGGATTGTTGGATACACCGAAGCGGGTATCTAAGGCTATGCATTTCTTAACCGGTGGATATCAGCTTGGTGTGCAAGATGTGGTGCGCAATGCATTATTTGAAGAACAATGCGAAGAGATGGTGATTGTTAAAGATGTTGAATTTTATTCCTTATGTGAGCATCACATGCTGCCATTCTTCGGCCGTGCGCATGTGGGCTATTTACCAAAAAACAAAGTGATTGGCTTAAGTAAAATTGCACGTGTGGTGGATGTGTTCGCCAGACGTTTGCAAGTTCAAGAACGACTCACGACACAAATTGCGAGTGGTCTTATTGAAGTGTTAGATGCGTATGGTGTTGCTGTTGTTCTAGAAGCAAGTCACTTTTGTATGGTGATGCGCGGCGTACAAAAGCAAAATAGCAAAACTGTAACCAGTTCCATGCTAGGCGCATTCCGTGAAGACTCACGTTCACGCTCAGAGTTTATGGAGCACATTAGGGATTAAATTAGCGCACATGTTTTGGAGGTTGATTGGTTGCGTAGCTAATGCTACAGCCTTAACGTTGAAAGCGCCTTCCAAGTTGCGATTCTTGTAAGTGTAAGTTTGATGTGATTCGTATTTTAGTACTCTTGTTTTCAATTAATAATAAGGTATTGAAACAGGCATAAAAAAGGCAGCTATTAAGCTGCCTTTTTGCGTTTTGAAGGTTGTTAAATTATCCGTCCGAACTTTCAGTGGTTTCTGTGTCTGCTACTTCGTCTGAGCGTGTGATGGTGGCTTTACCTTCAAGCTCATCTACATAACCTTCGATCTTTTTACGTGTCAAACTTTGTTGAACGTTTTGTTTTACATCTTCAAAGGCGGGCTGTTCAGTGGTGCGTTTGTCTTCTAATAAAATAACGTGCCACCCAAAGCGAGTATTTACAGCTTCTGTTGAATAAGCAGCTTTTTCCATAACCTTAACTGCATCAGCAAATGCAGGCACCATGGTTTCGGCTTTAAACCAGCCTAAGTCGCCGCCATTAGGCGCAGAAGGTCCTTGTGATTTTGCTTTTGCAAGCTCTTCAAAATTCGCGCCACCATTTAGTTCTTCGATAACCACTTTTGCTTCTTCTTCGGTCTGTAGCAAAATATGTCTTGCTTTGTATTCGCTAGAATCATTCAGTCCTATTAAACGATCAAACTCTGCTTTTAATTCGTCATCAGTGAATTTCAAGTCAGCAAATTTTTCGGTCATTAAGGTATTTATTAATATATTGCTTTCTTGACGCTTTATTTGCTCGATAATATCCGGGCGATTCGAGATTCCTGAGCTAACGGCTTCTTGTCGTAAAATTTCGGTTGCAATCATTTCATCTGTTATGGCTTTATCTGTGAAATTTGCTTCCGGTTGTGATTCACGCTTCGCTTTTGCAAATTCGGCATAATCATTATTGCTGATAACAACATCATTTACGCGCGCATATTCGCCACTTTCGTCACTTGCAACAGACATTTTGGGTGCTTCTTCGCCTTTACAAGAAAATAAAATACTAGTGCAAAAAAGTATTGCTGCTAGGGTGGCCAGTGTTTGTTTAAACATGGAGGATTCCTTAAGAGTTAAATGATAAAAAATGAAGTACTAAAGATTAAGGTAAGACGAGCTTGAATGGTTTTACGGTAACTTTTTCGTAAACACCTGCGTCAATATAAGGGTCTTCGTCTGCCCAAGTTTGAGCTGCACGGAGTGATTCAAATTCGGCAACAATTAAGCTGCCTGTAAAACCTGCATCTCCAGGGTCTGGGCTATCAACAGCTGGGTGTGGGCCAGCGAGAACCAATCGGCCTTCATCTTTTAAGGCGTTTAGACGAGCAATGTGCTGGTCACGAACGGATAAGCGTTTTTCAAGACTATTTTCAACGTCCTGACTGATAAAAGCGTATAGCATAGTAAATTGATTAATTATGATTTGTTTTTGATGTAAAGATGCGATCTAAGTTCACTAAATTTAGTGTAATAACGGACTGGAGTATAGCAATAAATAGACGAAAAGCAGCTAGCCACTGGCTTAGTAGTGCCACTAAGTCTTGTATAATCGCGGATATAATCTCATGAGCCAATACTTCGTTATCCACCCTGTTACACCACAAAAGCGATTAATTCATCGCGCTGTGGAAATAATTGATCAGGGAGGGTTAATCGCTTATCCAACGGATTCTTGTTATGCCTTGGGCTGCCATATTGGCGACAAACAGGCTATGCAACGCATTCGCAAAATTCGTAAATTGGATGATAAGCATAATTTTACATTGGTATGTAAAGACCTATCAGAACTCTCTACGTATGCGAAAGTTGATAATAGCGCCTATCGTTTGATGAAAAATTGCACGCCTGGGCCATATACATTTTTATTAAAGGCGACCCATGAAGTGCCACGTCGATTGCAAACTCCAAAGCGAAAGACCATTGGATTACGGGTGCCTGATCATCCTATCGCACAGCAACTCTGTGAGGAGCTTGGTCAGCCTCTTATGAGCAGTACGCTAATTTTGCCTGGTCGCGAAGAGCCATTATCTGATCCACAGGAAATGCGTGAGTTACTTGAGTATGAAGTTGATTTGGTCATTGATGGAGGGTATTGCGGGATAGAGGCGACTACGGTGATTGATTTTGTAGAATCTAGTCCTACTATTTTGCGTCACGGCAAAGGAGATGCGAGTTGGTTGAGTCCATGACAGGTTAAAAGCTAGGCAATATAATCATTTCGAGCTTACCACTTTGTAAATACGTTGCGTATAATAGCCATCATTAATGAGCACTATTCAATCCATTACAATATGGGCGATCCCCGTTTTATTTGCGATCACTTTGCATGAAGTAGCTCATGGTTGGGCAGCTAAAAAATTTGGTGATACGACTGCGCAGATGCTGGGTCGCTTAAGTTTAAATCCTATTAAACATATAGATCTGGTCGGCACAATTCTAGTACCAGCTGTGTTAATTGCTACAACTGGTTATGCCTTTGGGTGGGCGAAGCCGGTTCCAGTAAATTTTAATCAATTAAGAAATCCTAAAAAAGATATGGTTTGGGTAGCTGCCGCAGGACCATTTGCAAATGTTGTCATGACAATATTTTGGTCAATCGTTTTAATCACTGTAATTGGTGGGGCGAGCAGTGAAAATGTGTATGCTGAATTTTTTGTTTATATGAGTCTGGCTGGAATTTTTATTAACTTGGTGCTAATGGTTTTAAATTTACTTCCAATACCACCTTTAGATGGTGGCAGAGTGTTGTCAGGACTGGTGCCAAATAATATTTCTGCATGGTTGTCTAAAATTGAGCCGTATGGGTTATTTATTCTACTCGGCTTAATGTTTATGGGTTTGTTAAATAAACTCGTTTTTACCCCTTCAATATTAATACTTTTTTCCATAATGTCATTTTTAGGCATCCTGCCACAAGAATTTGTGCCTTACCTTGAAAAGTTATTAGGTCAAGCAAGTTAATTTAAATCATGAATACTAATCCTTCGCAGAATAATCGTGTGTTATCAGGCATGCGTCCAACAGGTAAATTGCATCTTGGCCACCTGCATGGTGTATTGCATAACTGGCTTGAGTTACAACATACACACGAGTGTTTCTTCTTTGTTGCTGATTGGCATGCACTTACCACTGAGTACGACAACACAAAAATTATTCCAGGCAGTTCAACAGAAATGGTTATAGATTGGCTCTCAGCTGGAGTGAGTCCAAGTGCAGCAACTTTATTTATACAATCACATGTTCCTGAGCATGCCGAATTACATTTGCTGTTATCAATGATTACACCCTTGGGTTGGTTGGAGCGGGTACCAACCTATAAAGACCAACAAGAAAAATTAAAAGAAAAAGATTTAGCTACTTATGGTTTTTTAGGTTATCCATTGCTACAGAGTGCAGATATATTGGCATACAAAGCGGGTAATGTTCCGGTAGGTGAAGACCAAGTCGCGCATGTGGAGTTAACGCGAGAAGTGGCTCGAAGATTTAATTTTTTGTATGGCAAAGAGCCAGATTTTGAAGAGAAGGCAAAGTTAGCCATCAGTAAAATGGGCAAGAAAAACGCCAAACTATATCGCGAACATCGCAAACGTTACCAAGAGCAAGGCGAATTAGAAGCGCTAGAGGTGGCACAGGCTTTATTGGAGTCCCAGCAAAATATCTCAATTGGTGACAAGGAGCGTTTGTTTGGTTATTTAGAAGGTCAAGGCAAGATTATTCTTCCTGAGCCACAAGCGTTATTAACAAAAGCTTCTAAGATGCCAGGTTTGGATGGGCAAAAAATGTCCAAATCCTATAACAACACAATTTCTTTGCGGGAAGATGCGCAATCTGTAGAGAAAAAAATTCGCACCATGCCTACAGATCCCGCTCGCGTTAAGAGGACTGATCCAGGTAATCCAGAAAAATGTCCAGTATGGCAATTCCATGAGATATATTCTTCAGAAGATACTCGAACTTGGGCGAAGGAAGGCTGCACTACAGCAAGTATTGGCTGTATTGATTGCAAACAACCCGTTATCGATGCAGTTGAGTTAGAATTGCAACCTATACGCGAACGTGCGAATGAATATCTTGAAGATGAGGCCACTGTGCAAAGTATAATCAAAGAAGGTTGTGAAGAGGCTCGTGACGTTGCGCGAGACACTTTAGACGACGTACGAGAAGCTATTGGGTTATCATAATTAACCATGACAGATAACGAGAACACACCTCAGGATAATCTCCAGGGCGAATTACCTTTTGCAGTAGTCAAAGGTGAGCCAATGACGGTACCTCCAGAAGATTTATATATACCGCCAGATGCTTTAGAAATTTTTCTTGACGCATTTGAAGGGCCATTAGATTTACTTCTGTATTTAATTAAGCGACAAAATTTAGATATTTTGTCATTACCCGTTTATCAAATAACACAACAATACATGAGCTATATTGAGCTGATGCAAGAGATGCGTTTAGAGCTAGCTGCAGAGTATCTTGTTATGGCCGCCATGTTGGCAGAAATTAAATCACGTTTATTATTGCCTCGGCCAGTTGAGGAAGACGAAGAGGATGATCCTCGCGCAGAATTAATTAGGCGTCTTCAAGAATACGAGCGCTTTAAAAAAGTTGCTGAAGATGTTGATCAGATCCCACGTATGAATCGAGATACCTTTGGTGTATCGGTAATTCAAGCAGAATATGATTATGAGCGCCCACAGCCAACTGTAGATTTAAAAGATGTGATTGCTGCATTTCAAGATGTGATGCAACGTGCAAAAATGTTTGCTAGCCATCATGTGGGACATGAGCCGCTATCCGTTAGAGAAAGAATGTCTCGTGTACTTTCAATGTTAAACGTAGAAGACTTTGTTGAATTCAATCGTTTTTATGATGTTGAAGAAGGACGCGGTGGTGTGATTGTTACATTCTTGGCCATGTTAGAGCTTATTAAGGGGCATGTAATCGAGCTCGTTCAAGCTGAGCCTTTTGCGCCTATCTATATTAAACCTGCGGTTAAGGGTGATGTAACAAATGAGTTGGCTGAAGACGAAGTTAACTACGAATAATATCTATTTGATAAACATGTAGAAACAACATTATGAAAGATGATCAGTTAAAAAACATAGTTGAAGCTGCGTTAATGGCAGCTGATGGTGCACTCAATATAGATCGATTGCTGCAATTGTTTGAGCTTGAAGAAGAAAAGCCAACGCGTGATCAGGTTAAAGAAGTACTAGCGTCATTAGAATCTGAGTGTGAAGGCCGCGGCGTAGAACTTAAAAGAATCGCTAGTGGATATCGATACCAAACACGCACTGAAGTGCAACCATGGGTGGCGCGTTTATGGCACGAAAAGCCACCGCGTTATACGCGTGCATTGTTAGAAACTCTTTCATTAATTGTTTATCGCCAACCGATTACACGTGGTGAAATCGAAGAGGTTCGTGGTGTGAGTGTGAGTAGTAATACGATTAAAACGTTGTTAGAAAGAGAATGGATTAAAGTGATGGGTCATAAGGAAGTTCCTGGTCGTCCTGCGTTGTATGGTAGTACTAAACAATTTTTAGATTACTTCAATCTGAAAACTCTCGATCAGCTACCTAGTCTTGCTGAATTAGCAGACCTTGATCAAGAGCACCCGGAGTTAGATCTTGGTGCGCCTGAAGAGGATGATGAGCAGGCAAAACTTGGAGTGGTTACTGATTCAGGTGAAATAGAAATTGCTGGTCCTAGTCAAACTAGGCATTAAATTTTTTGCCGCAAGTTGTGAACACCCAGTTCGCTGAAAATACTACCTAGGTTAGTTGTTGATTTTCTTTGTTTGCCTGAGTAAGTCCGAATTCACTTGCACTTCGGGTGAAGTTGTTGCACAAACGACTTTGTTGTCTGTATGACTTACAACTAAACAGAAAATCATCCCACCTATACATCAACATGACTTTAAATCAAATGCATGTTTATTAGGCTTGAGTAAACTTGATAACGTAATTCTTCAATATTAAACAAAGTGACTATTGATGTCTGAAAGGATACAAAAATTTCTTGCTAATCAAGGTATCGCTTCACGTCGAGAGATTGAACGTTGGATTAAAGCAGGAGAAGTTCGGGTGGATGGGGAGCTGTGTGTTCTAGGTCAAGCTATTACAGGTTCTGAGCGTATTGAAATCCGTGGTGATCTTGTAGAGCTCAAAGCGAATGTGCATAGTCGAGTCATAATGTATCACAAGCCCACTGGTGAAATTGTGTCGCGCTCAGATCCTGATAATAGGCCTACTGTGTTCCGTTCTTTGCCTCACCTAAAAACAGGGCGTTGGGTGTCGGTCGGGCGTTTGGATATCAATACTTCAGGTCTTCTGTTGCTCACAACAGATGGAAAATTAGCGAATGATTTAATGCATCCAAGTAATCAGATTGAGCGTGAATACCAGGTGCGGGTACAAGGCAAGGTAACCAATGAAATAATGTCGAACATTCAAAATGGTGTTCAACTAGAGGATGGTGTCGCCAAGTTAAAAATACTTGAAGTAAAGGAAGGTGAGGGTGCGAACACGTGGTGTCGTGTAGTGTTGCAAGAAGGACGTAATCGAGAGGTACGTAGAATTTGGGAGTCACAAAATTTGCGTGTTAGCCGGTTGGTGCGCACACGCTATGGGTCAATAGAATTGCCGCATGACATGAGATTAGGAAAATATTTGGATCTAACTCCAAGCCAATTTAAAACTTTGCAAAATTTAGTTTCAGTTTCTAGTGCTAAGTAAATTAGATTCAATATAAAATATCTTAACCAATAAAGTCTATATTTCGTTTGTAATTATTTCCTGTAATGCCCTTGCTGTCTGGGCCAATGAAATATAAATAAGGGGATATAACGTCCTCAGGTGCTGCAAAATTTTCAGGATTAATTCCTGGAAAATTTGTAAGCCTTAGTTTAGTTCTAACAGGTGATGGGTCTACTCCATTTACTCTGATCGGCTTATCTCCATCTAATTCATTTGCAAGAATTTTCATCATGCTAAGTTGAGCAGATTTGGCTACACCATAGGCGCCCCAGTAGGCTTTGTCGCAGGTATGGGTAGAAAAAACAATACTAGGATCGATTGATTTTTCTAATAACGGGATGCAGCACTTAGCTAGCATAAAAGGTGAGTGTTGATTTACGGTAATAGTGCGCA
>JBGCDX010000032.1:0-10918 GCA_045105815.1 Gammaproteobacteria bacterium | reverse complement strand
ATGAGTGCGTGTATTTGATTCTCGACAAGCCGCTTCATTAATACGACTAAATGGCCAGATAACTAGCCATTGGAGCATTCTCATGCTAAAAAACTGAGGGAAATTGAGTTACTTATGCAATTTCACTCAGATAGGCAAATCGGTACGAAGCAATATTTTGAACTTAAATTTATATCATTGATAACCACTCCATGCCTGAAACTTCTAATCAAAAATTACTCATTGAAGAAAATCTAGAAACAGTGTTATTGAACCTGCGTAGCTTGGAAACCAAATATCAACGACCACTCAATAGCGTAAAACTACTTGCGGTGAGCAAAACCAAACCAATCGAAGATATTATTACTGCCAATATGGCCGGCCAAAAATCTTTTGGAGAAAGTTATGTTCAAGAAGCTATAGAGAAAATTGCATTAAACCATTCTGGCCTAGATTGGCATTTCATTGGCCCAATACAGAAGAACAAAACTCGCTTGGTCGCAGAAAATTTTCAATGGGTGCATAGTGTAGATCGCCTAATAATCGCTAAACGCTTAAATGATCAACGCCCTAAAACACTCACTCCCTTGCATATTTGCATACAAGTAAACATTGATAACGAAACATCAAAAGCGGGAGTCACACTTGATGAAGTAGAAGACCTCACTACAGAATTATCTGGTTTTGATAACATTAAACTACGCGGGTTAATGGCTATTCCACGAGCAAGCAATGATGTAAATGAACAACGCAATTCATTTGCAAAATTACGCAATAAGCTTGAACATCTAAACCAGCTTGGCTTTAAATTGGATACATTATCGATGGGCATGAGCAATGATCTAGAGGCAGCGATTGCAGAAGGTGCTACGATAGTTCGAGTCGGAACGGCGATATTTGGCAAGCGAGCCACTAAAACATAAGTTACTTAAACCATTACAATCATGCAAAATCTCAATATAGTTTTCATCGGTGGTGGAAATATGGGTCAAGCTCTAGCTTCAGGCTTACTTAATAGTGGCTGGCATGCTGACAATATTTCAATTGTCGACAATGACCAAGCCATAATAAGCAAGTTAAAAGAAAAATTTCCAAGCTGCCATGTTTATTCACAAACCGAAGCAGCACTAAATATAGCTGATGTAGTTATACTTGCGATCAAACCACAAACCATGCAGGCTGCTTGTGAACAGATAGCTGCGCAGTGCCAAGTTAAACGACCTCTAATAATTTCTATTGCAGCTGGCGTACTCATTAATAGCATTGATACCTGGTTAGGAAGGCAGTTACCCATTGTTCGCTGCATGCCAAATACACCTGCATTAGTACAATCGGGCGTTACTGGCTTATTTGCGAATTCTGAAGTCAATACAGATCAGCGCGACCTCGCCTATGACATTCTAAGCAGTGTTGGCACCGCCCTATGGATAGAAAAAGAATCATTATTAGATGCAGTAACGGCTATTTCTGGAAGCGGACCAGCCTATTTCTTTTACTTAATTGAGGCGATGGTAGAGGCTGGAAAAAATCTTGGCTTAAGCGAAGCACAATCTCGTGAACTGACCATTGCGACCGCATCGGGAGCAGCCAAATTGATTTCTGAAAGCGATCAATCCGCTCAAGCACTGCGCCTAGCAGTGACATCAAAAGGTGGTACAACCGAAGCGGCCATCAACACCTTACAACAACATGATATGAAGAATATAATTGAATCTGCAATTAAGAATGCTGCAGTGAGATCACAACAGCTCTCCGAACCAAACTAGTAACCCATTCAAATAACCCAAACAAATAACGTACAAGAGCACATAAAAAATGACTCCAATAAATAATGTTTTAGATTTTTTAATTCATGTTTTATTTACTTCATATATATACGCAGTCATTATTCGTATGTTATTGGGCTTCACACGTGCTGATTTTTATAATCCATTTTCTCAATTCATTCTAACCATCACTAATCCCGTTCTGACACCTCTTCGGAAGTTAATGCCAAGTATAGGCAGCATAGATACATCTGCAATTGTATTAATACTTGTACTTAAGTTTATTGAACTTGCAGCTCGTAGCTTCTTAGTTGGCAAACAAGTATTACTTAGCGCACTAATCCTTCCTTCCGTTCTAGGCGTTTTGAATCAAGTGGTAAATATATTTATTTTCGCAATCATTATTTTAGTTGTAATAAGCTGGGTAGCCCCTCAAGTGCATAGTCAAAGCAATCCAATAACACCAATCTTACGATCTATCACAGAACCCTTGATACGTCCTGCACGAAAGCTAATCCCACCTATTGGGGTTTTTGATCTCTCAACTTTTGCAGTGTTACTCGGTTTATACTGCATAAAAATCGTCCTGCATTCATTCTAAATGGATTGCGTGCGCAACATGCACTCATTACACTCCATGGCCAATATTCAAACTTTAGATATTTAAACGTGCCAGAAACCTTTGCGGCAGATTCAGTTGGTCTCATTGAGACAAAATACTTAACGGTTAATAAACCGTTGCAGCTTGATTGTGGCCGCTCGTTATCAGAATTCACACTAGCCTATGAGACGTATGGAGAACTTAATGCTGACAGAAGCAACGCGGTTTTAATTTGTCATGCGCTTTCAGGAGACCAGCATGTTGCTGGCTACAACAGCGTAGATGATCGTAAGCCGGGTTGGTGGGATAACTGCATAGGTCCTGGCAAGCCCTTTGATACCAATCGATTTTTCATTGTCTGCCCAAACAATTTGGGTGGCTGTAAAGGCAGTAGCGGACCCAGTACCCACAATCCAGAAACAGGTAAACCCTATGGTCCTGACTTCCCATTACTCACAGTCCATGACTGGGTTATCAGTCAAAGTTTTCTTGCTGACGAGCTAGGCATACAGCAATGGGCAGCCATCATTGGAGGCAGCCTTGGTGGCATGCAAGTCATGCAATGGGCAATTGATTTTCCTGATCGCTTGCGCCACGCATTAGTGATAGCAGCAACTCCAAAACTGACAGCACAAAATATCGCCTTCAACGAAGTCGCACGTCAATCCATCTTCTCAGACCCTGATTTCCATGCAGGTCGATTTTATGAGCACGATACCATTCCACGCCAAGGGTTAATGTTGGCGCGTATGCTTGGACACATTACCTACTTATCTGATGATGCCATGCGTGAAAAATTTGGCCGCGATTTGCGTGAGGGCAAACTTAGCTTTGGTTTTGATGTTGAGTTTCAAGTTGAAAGTTATTTACGCTACCAAGGCAAATCATTTGTAGACCGATTTGATGCTAATACTTATCTACTAATGACAAAAGTGCTAGATTATTTCGACCCTGCTTTGCAATTTGACAATAAATTACATAAAGCTTTTGAAAAAACTAATGCAAATTTCTTGGTTGTTTCATTTACGGGTGATTGGAGATTCACTCCTGCACGCTCGCGCGAAATAGTTCGCGCCTTAGTGGCTGCTAACAAAAAAGTCAGCTATGCAGAAATTGATGCAGAACTTGGTCACGATGCATTTCTTACACCGATCCCAGAGTATCATGGTGTACTAAATGCTTACATGGACACTATAGATTAAAACTAAGTCCATACATATGAATCAAAATTCTCTTAATAATAAATTGCGTCCAGACTTGGAGCTAATTTGTGAATGGATAAAACCAGACACTCGTATACTTGATTTAGGTTGCGGTGATGGTGCGCTCCTTAATCATCTGCATAAAACACGTAATGTAACTGGCTATGGTTTAGAAATTGACCATGAAAATATTATTAAGTGCGTGGTAAAGGGTGTACAAGTTATTCAAACAAACTTGGATGAAGGCATTACTGAATTTTTTGATGAAAACTCATTCGACTATGTAGTTATGACGCAAACCCTACAAGCAATTCAACATCCTGAAAAATTACTGCGACAAATGATGAGGATCGGTAAAGAAGGAATTGTGACGTTCCCAAACATGGCTTTTTGGAAAAACCGAATACAGTTAGCACTAAGTGGGCATATGCCTGTTACACGCACTTTACCTGACAATTGGCATGACACACCGAATATACATTTATGCTCGTTGCATGATTTTGAAGCATTATGCGAGGATAATAGTATAAAAATCATACAACGCGCAGCGGTAGATCATGCTCATCGCTATAGCTTGGGTAGTAAATTATTTCCAAATCTTCTTGGTGAAATCGCTTTATATCGCTTTTGCAAAAACGTCACCTGAGCTAATAATTGAATATCGTTTTTGAAAATAATTCTTCATTAATAATTATTTCGCCCAACTAAAACTAAATTAAGTAAAAAAGTGCTAACTTCCTCGCACTTTTTCTATAATTGCTATTGTATTTACATTCATAGTGATTGATCATACCGCCGCACTTAATTAATTGTTCATTATCGATTTAGAGGAATTATGCATGGCCGCTACAAAAAGCACATCCGTTAAGAAACCACCTACAAAGTCTGAAATCCTAAATAGCATCGCTGCTGAAACTGATCTTTCTCGAAAAGAAGTAGCATCAGTGCTTGAATCTCTTGAAGGTTTAATTTCAAAAGAACTTAAGCCTCGCGGCGCAGGATATTTCAACCTACCTGGTTTACTTAAGATCAAAGTTGTTAAGAAACCTGCTCGAAAAGCACGCAAAGGCACTAACCCATTCACGGGTGAAGAAATGATGTTTAAAGCTAAACCAGCAAGCAAAGGTATTAAAGTACTTCCGCTTAAAGGTCTGAAAAGCATGGTGTAAATAATTAAGGGTGCTTAATATTTTAAAAATTAAAGCACCCTTTTTTTATTACTTTATTTGCACTACTAAAACTTATAAACACCGATACCTTTTTTCCAACTAAGCTTCTGTCACTTTCAGTTTCGTTTGTATAAATGCACTATGTGGTATATACAATAGGTCTGCTATTTTACGTAACTGATACTCTTCATATTTATCAAGTTTGTCATCGGCATAGGCAACTCGCCACAAGTCTTCAAGTAATGCCTTTTTTTCATCAGACGAACACTCATCATTAATGATTTTTACAAATGGGTGAATCGAAACATGTTTATCTTGCTCACCCCTTGCCATCTCAATAAGACTTTCTGCTTCATGCATAGAGAAATTAAATCTCTTTGTTAATGAATTAGCAATTGACTCAAGCTCTTCGTCTTGAACATTAAAGTCAGCCAGACTTACTTCAAGCAACAACGCCGCTGATGCTAAATGCATAATATGCGTCTCATCAACATCGTCACTGTCTTTGCGTATTTTTTCTTGCACAAAATTTGAAATAGATTTAAACATTTCTAATTATTTATACGGTAATTTTGATATGCGCCATTCTCAAAACTATCAAAAAAATCTTCTGTTAAAGGATGTGTAATTGGCTCAATACTTACGTCAACACTCAAATGTCTTTCAGCCACATAAGTTGTCATAAGCTGGCCATCTACCAATACATGGTACCAAGGTTTGTCTTTTGGAGGCTTGGACTTAGCAACCTTTTCATACCATTCTTCAGAACCTATATATTCAGCATCAACATCATATATAACACCACGATAGTTAAATTTCTTATGCACAATAAGCTGACCGATTGAAAACTGTGCTTGATACATATACGAAAACTCCTAGCCTAAGGTAAAATATTATTGTAAATACTTACGAAGATTTTACGCTATATATTTACACTTAGGTATAAAGATCAATGGCATAAAACGCCTAATCTGCTAGGCTATAGTAGATCAAATTTGAACCATTTTAGGGCATGATCTTTAATATTAACTACACACCGGTTACAGAATGACGACCCGAAGCAAGGAACAACGAATCTTAGTTGTAATGAGAAAGCTGCTCGCACAGATTGTAAAAGATACGACTCCTGGCCCCGGAATGCGTCACACGCTAAATGAACAAACCATCAAAGATATCCGGGACTGTTTTGGCCTAATTTCAGCGAGAGAACGCGAACTCACCGATGCAGCGGGTATTAAAAATACAGATCGGCCTCGATATGTAGATGAACCCAAAACCTCAACTGTAATTGAGTTTAAAGCCCCTAATAAAGATAAGCCTAACAACGACGATTAAAAATACTCTTACTTTTGAGTGTTCCCAAAATTCATTAATGCCTCCTTCACTGCAAAATCAGATCGATCTTACGCGACATATTATGCGTGTCTTAGATGAGTGGGAATTAAAAGGCAAAGATATTATCAAACTCTTAGCACTACCAAGCAAAGTACGGTTACGTAATTTAGACCGATATCGTGATGGTGAAGCATTTCCAGAATCAGATGGAACATTAGAAAGAATTGAACACATTGTCGGTATTGCAGATGCGCTAAGAACTAGTTTTCCACGTAATGCCCATATGGGTATTATTTGGATGCATACACCCCATCGACGCTTTCAAAATCAACCACCTTTAGCTATCTTGTCAGAACAAGGGTTAAAAGGATTACGCATGGTACGCTCAGAATTGGACTGTGCCTTCTCATGGGACGATACGCTTAAGTAATTATTTTTCAGTTATCTAATTAATGCGCTTGCCAGCCTCTAAATATCTTAAGTTTATTCCCTCAATGCAATTGCATGTTTATAATAACCATATCCCCCAACTACAAGACAATATGAAATGGAACTATTAGCAGATATTAAAGTTAAATTAGAACCAGGTGTAGAAATCACGGCAGAGAATAAATGTGGCTATTGCACAAATTCATATTGTTGCTCCTACGTCACTGAAGAGCTTGAAACACCCAAAACGAAACTAGATTTTGAGCATATGCTTTGGCAGGTTTCCCATAAGAACGTTTCTGTATATAAAGACGACGAGGGTTGGTGGGTTTCATTTGCCGCAAAATGCGACCACTTACAAGCCGATGGAGGATGTGGCATATATGATGCCCGCCCACAAATTTGTCGTGACCACACTAATGATTATTGTGAGTTTGATGCACCAGCTGAAGAAGATTTTGACTTGTACTTTCCAGACTATGAGTCCTTGCTAGTGTATTGCAAAAAACGCTTTAAACGCTGGAAGCGGGGCTAAGCAGGCATTATTTGCTCAAAATCAGTAAGCGCACGAAAGTGCTTAGTATCTTGCATCGGCATTGAGCTATCAGGCTGCTTAACTGAAAGAAGATTTTTAATACCATAAATCTCAGCCGCCATTAATACTGACAAATTATCATCAATAAATAATGTTGTTTCAGGCTCAAATGGCTCTGCTTGCATTAATTTGCGCCAAAAATCTTGTTCTTCCTTTGCATGACCATAATCATGTGAAGAAATAATTTTATCGAAGTACTCTTCTATATCTAGATGATCCATTTTAACGCTAATACTTATGCGATGCGCATTAGTAACCATCGCTACATGTATTTCATGTAGTTTGAGTTTTTTCAGGAACTTTTCTACATTGGGGAAGATCTGAATATGTTTAGATACTTCACGTTTTAATGCTCCGATATCAAGCTCAAGCTCATTTGCCCAATAATCTACACAATACCACTCTAACGTCCCAGATTTACGTTTGTAACGATCTAGTAATTGTTGTTTGGCAACATGAAATTCAATTTCATGCTTTTCACTGAATCGTAATGGCACATGCTCATGCCAAAAATAATTATCAAAACGTAAATCCAATAACGTGCCATCCATGTCAAGAAAGACCGCTGTAATTGAATTCCAGTCCACTGGTATTTGCATTAAAGAATAGATCCTAGATAATAAACTTAATTATGGAAATAAATGATATACGACTGAAGGAACTGGTCAATCCTGTTTGCGAAATAGCAAAGCAAGCGGGCACAGAGATTATGAAAATCTATGCTGAAGGTTTTGAGATTCAGGAAAAGAAAGACCACTCACCGCTGACCACTGCAGATTTAGCCTCACATAACCTAATTATTGAAAAATTGGCGAAACTGACTCCAGACATTCCAATTTTATCTGAAGAGTCGGCCTCAATTTCATTCGCTGAAAGATCTAGCTGGAAAAACTATTGGCTGATTGACCCTCTAGATGGTACGCGGGAATTCATTAAGAGAAATGGTGAGTTTACTGTCAACATTGCATTGATTACTGGACATAGTTCAAGCCTCGGTGTCGTGTATATTCCAGTTCAAGATGTTTGTTACTCTGCAGCCAGAAATCAAGGCGCATTCAAACAAAATCAAAATTCTATCGCTGCAACAATCACTTCACGCACCTCTTCACCCGACAGCAAACCAACCATTTGCGGTAGCCGCTCACATGCAGGTAAATCATTACAAGCACTACAAGATAAGATCGGACAATTTGATCTCATTAGCATGGGCAGCTCAATTAAAATGTGCTTGGTGGCTGAAGGTGTTGCAGACATTTATCCTCGATTTGGACCTACATCAGAATGGGATACCGCAGCTGCCCATTGTGTTGTCAATGAAGCTGGTGGTGAAATTGTAAATATGAATTTACAAACACTGCCATATAACACCAAAGATTCGTTACTCAACCCCTCGTTTCTTGCAATAGGGGATATGAATAATCAGTGGCGTAATTTTTTGAACGAAAACATACCGAGTTAACGTATAAGCAATTAAAAGGCTGGAAGATCATCATCCAGAAACCATTTTTCAGCCTCTTCCAAATACCACCAGTTCTGTGTATCACGGATTTTCTTCACACTATTTGTGGTTTCGAAATAATAAGAAATATCTGCTTCAACTACGGCAGTTTTTAACTCTTCACCCATTACTACTTTCTTAATTTCATAATCGGTTACACGTAAATCGTTATACGCCTCAACATCTACTTCCACACTAGACTCATCCTGATGGCGAATCATATTAACTGCACCTTCATATTCTCTCCAGCGCAGCAATCTTCCATACAACCTAGTGGTTTCATCAAAAGTACTCAGTGTTTGATTCTTCTTTTTTGAAGCACAACCACTTATTGACATGACACTAACACTTAGTGCCAAAAAAATTAAAATGAGTAGCAATTTAATTTTCATAATTTTATTTATTTTAGACTACCAGCCTTGTAGAACAATTTTACCGATCGCATGCCGACCTTCAATTTCAGCATGAGCAGCTTTTAAATTATTTGCATTAATAGGTTCTAGAATTTTATTCGTAGTAGTTTTTATACTACCTGCGTTCACCAAATCCGCCACTCGATTGAGTATATTATGCTGTTCAATCATATCATCAGTCTCATACATTGATCGTGTAAACATAAACTCCCATACGAATGTAGCACTCTTGCTCTTTAAAGCACCAAGATCAACATCACCTGCCGTTTCAACTATGGAGCATATTTTACCTTGTGGCGCTACAACCGTTGCCATAGATTGCCAATGCTCATCCGTATCATTAAAACATAAAATATAATCGAAACCCGATATACCAAGATCATCTACTTGCTGAGGAATATCTAAATAGTGATTAATTATATGATCCACACCCAAGTCATTGACCCATACTTTAGACTCTGGTCTTGAAGCGGTAACCGTAACCGTAAGCTTTGCGAGTTGTTTTGCAAATTGTGTGGCCATTGAACCGACACCACCCGCACCACCAATAATCAATAAATTTTTACCAGCATCTGCACCCGCACTATCGATACCTAAGCGATCAAACATCGCTTCCCATGCAGTAATACTGGTTAATGGCATAGCGGCTGCTTGAGCAAAGTCTAAATCCTTGGGCTTAGTACCCACAATACGCTCATCTACCAAATGAAATTCACTATTACAACCTGGTTGAGTAAAGCTACCGGCATAAAAAATCTCATCGCCTGCCTTATAAAGAGTCACGTCAGAGCCTACGGCTTCAACCACACCGGCAACATCCCAACCAAGAATACGCGGGCTCTCTTCTACTTTATCCTGTGGAGAACGCATCTTGGTATCTACCGGATTTACTGCCACTGCTCGTACTTGAACGAGAAGCTCTCGCCCTTTAGGGCTTGGTTTGTCGATCTCGACATCGACTAATGAATCAGGCAGATCAATCGGAAGATACTTATATAAGCCAACTGCTTTCAAGATAGGACTCCAAGATAGTTAAAATACGGTCTTATGTTATTCGTTCAATAAACATACATGCAGGTGTACATCTATATATTACTCCATAGTATAAATGCATATCGTCTAGATCTAGATTACCTTTAGGCTATTACATCAAAATTTAAGCTAAAATCTAGAATTAATGACTTCTAAAAACGTCCAAGTGGATCTAAAAAGCATATTTATATTAACAATATGGAAAATAATTTAACTCAGGCCACTAAATGGCTGAAATTTCTCTACGATTTTGAATTACCTGATAAAGACTTGTTTAGAAAACACGCCTTTGCAGGGAAAATAGTAAATTTATGCGACTGCGGGTGCAGCTCATTTGAAGTTGAAATTCCCGAGGATGTAGACCTTGATCCACTATCTCCAAGCAGTGGCTTATTTTTTGAAATTGCATTTAATTCAAATAAAGATGATGTGGTTGATTTTCTAGTATTTACCGATGACCGTGGATACCTATCAAGCATCGAGATTACATACGGGTTTGGCGCACATGCACCCATACCCAATGGCATTGAACTCCATGAATGTGTCCATTCACAATTCAACTAAGCAGCATACCAAAACATGAACTTGTGGCTTAACGATTGGGAAAAGTTTGTTCAAGAAGTGGCAAGATGTCATGCCGATGGAATGAACAAAGATGAGCTCACTAAAATCTTTATTGACAAAAAAGTAACCTGGTCTGGAGTCATCCGAAATAATGAGCTCGGACAAAATTTTACCAATGGTATTGCGTTAGACATGCCAGAAGTAAAAATTAGACTATTGGATGAACGCCTGATTATTGCCAACTATATATTCTTATCTATGAAAACCTCTAGGCAGGAATTTTGGAAAGAATTTTTACCTGGCGCACAAGTTAAGTTCACCGCATTCATTAAAGA
>JBGCDX010000031.1:0-36122 GCA_045105815.1 Gammaproteobacteria bacterium | reverse complement strand
GCTTTAGCAATCGGTAGCCCGAGTCCAAGGCCTTCGGTATGTTTGCTGAAGCGTACAAAACGCTCAAAGATATTATCAATTTCAGCCGCGGAAATACCGCTGCCATAATCTTTTAATTTAATTGTTATATATTTTTCATTATCGTTAATACTCACATCAATTGGTTGATCTGCTGGCGAGTATTTAGATGCATTGTCCATTAATATTGATAAAACTTGCTGAATTCGTAATGGATCAATTAGTAGAGTGGCATCTTCAATATTTAATTCATTGCTTAACGAAATTATTCGATTCGAGTAAAGTCGTTGCCATTTTGATAATTCAGCTTCAACAAGCTGTATAATATTTGTTTGTATTATATCAAGACTCATTTGATGCATTTCTGCTCGCGTCAAAAATAATAAATCATCGACTAGCTGGCTGAGATTGATCGCTTGGTTAAGTATAGATTCTAAAGTTTTTTTGTAATCTAACTCGCTAGCTGAGTCCATCCTTAATGTCACTTGAGCTTCGCCACGTATGATTGTTAATGGTGTTCTAAATTCATGAGATACATCGGAAATAAATTGTCTTCGACGAGCATCAATTTTAGTGAGTTCCAAATTAATTTTAGTCAATTCACTCGTTCTTTGCTCAACCTCGAATTTTAATCTTTTTCTAGATGAGGCATCAGTAGCTTCATGTTCTTGTAATCTTGTTGCTAATTGATTTACTGAGCTAGCAATTTCTTGAAACTCATCATCGAGTTTTTCTGAAATAGGTTTGTCATAATCACTTAATGCTATTGCTTTAGTTGCATTTTTTATAAGCATTAGCGGATGATAAAGTTGATTGAATAACCAGTAACATGCATATGTGATTAAAAGAAGTGATAATAGACCAATGCCTAATGTAAACCACAGCATAGTTGTATTAAGCGTATCGATTCTTGAATTAATAGAAGCAACGACACGATATTGTCTCGATACTTCATTATTTATTATTTCTCGAAATTGGTTATCGATTGTGCTCTCAAGAAGATATCGAAGTTGTTCTTGTTCATTTAATGGAGTGTTTGTTTTCGTATCTACGATGACTTTAAATTCATTTATAATTAAATCTATGAGTTTATTCAGCTCGTCGATATCTTCAATACTTCCTTGCGTTATCTCTTCTCCGAGTGCTGTACGTTGCTCTAATGCAAGTTTACGAATTTTATTAATAGACTTGTTTATTTGAGATTTCTTATTTCTAACTTTTGCTTGATTTGCATTTTGATCGAATATCACTTCATCAGTTAATTGTTTAAATAATCGATAAGAGATATTTGATAAACGCTTATGCTCAATAAGTAATGAATGAGCAATATTACTTTGTTGCAAACTTTCTCTGGTGATTTTTGCTGAGAGGGCAGAGCTTATAAGAACAAATAAAACGATAATCCCAGTGGTTAGTCCAAAGTAAAGAAGCTTACGTTTATACATCGATTTATATGCAAGTCTAGAATAAATAATTTTATTTATTAGTATTAAATGAGCTTGGAAAGTATTTATTAATTTTTATGCAAATATAACAAAATAACTATTTGGAATAGAGGTCTTATAGCTTAATAGACAAATTTTAATCTTAATTTAATGTAAATTTCACCTTAAATTAATGGCTTCCAATAGATCTAATGATGCAAATAGACCATAAATAAGCAATCATTTTAATGAGAAGAAAATAAGGGACAGACCACGTTTTCTCTACAGTCGAAAGAGACACTCGACTGATTTATGAATTGAATGAGGCATAACTCCAATTCGGTATGCAATAAAAAGCCCCTTATAAAGGGGCTTTTTAAATGTTGGTGGAGGCGGCGGGAATCGAACCCGCGTCCGCAAATCCTCTGCCGTTGGTACTACATGCTTAGTCGCTCTTTAACTTAGCCCCTATACTCCCGACCGACAGGGCATATAGAGGGGAGCCCAGATTAGTTTTAATGGATCCGCTCTAGACAGACATCACCACGAGCTTACTAAGGTTACGCCCGGGTCCAGATCCGTAAGCTGAACTGGTCGGACGGCTATAGACTGGTTTTTAAGCAGCTAGAGCGTAGTTGTCATCGTTTGCAACTATAAGTTTGCAGCAAGTTTAACGAGTTTAGCTAACATTCTCGGCATGCACCTCTAGTTTCGCAATCCACGTCGAAACCAAGTCGCCCCCATTTGCTCGAAATATCTACTCGAAATTTACGAGATAGGACATAAAACGTAATCATTATACTATATATACATCCACTACGGCTGTACTTCGATAGCACCATTATCTTAATGATTAGACCGTTTATTTTCGTTATGATTCACGCTTTTCTTATAGCCCTTCATCAAACTCTAAAAGGCACTGCATTTTCATGTTGATCATCGACGGCGGTCAGGCGTTATCTCAATTTAGATCCGATTCATTGCTGCGCCAAATAGAGAATGTTTCTTCAAACATTGAAGGATTTTCAGCTAAATTTGTTCATTTTACCCAGACCAACACAAATTTAGGAGCTGACGAGCGCTCTAAATTAGAAGCATTGCTTTCGTATACATCCTCTTATACTGCTAACCGTACTGTGGACTTACAAATTTTAGTCATTCCACGTATTGGAACAATTTCTCCATGGTCTTCTAAAGCGACGGATATAGCCCATAACTGCGGACTTAATCAGGTTGAGCGAATTGAGCGCGGAACACTCTATGAATTTACATTAAAAAATCCTGTAGATAAAAATGAAACTCAGCAGATTGCTGATTTGTTACATGACCGGATGACTGAATCTGTTTTATTTGATGTAGATGAAGCTAATTTTATATTTAAAGAAGAAACTAAACGTGAGTTAAAAGTAGTTTCTTTAGAGGTTAACCCTAAAGAAGCATTGTTACATGCAAACCAAGAAATGGGGCTTGCGCTTGCAGAAGATGAAATAGATTACTTAATTGAGAAGTATAACCAACTAGGACGTTCACCCACAGATGTTGAGTTAATGATGTTTGCTCAGGCGAACTCTGAACATTGTAGGCACAAAATATTTAATGCTGATTGGGTAATTGACGGCCAAACAAAAGAAGAAACTTTGTTTGGCATGATTAGAAATACTTATAAACATTCGCCTGAAAATATTTTATCTGCATACAGTGATAATGCTGCAGTAATGGTTGGCCATTCTGCAACTCGTTTTCATACCCATCCTTCTACACATCAATATCAATTTAATGATGAAGATGTGCACATCTTAATGAAAGTGGAAACACACAACCATCCCACCGCAATTTCACCTTTTGCAGGTGCTGCGACGGGTTCGGGCGGAGAGATTCGTGATGAAGGTGCAGTAGGGCGTGGCAGCAGACCCAAAGCGGGCTTGTGTGGTTTTTCGGTTTCAAATTTACATTTGCCTGGAAAACTTCAACCTTGGGAATTTGAATATGGCAAACCGGAACGAATTGTTTCTGCTTTAGATATCATGCAAGAAGGCCCAATTGGTGCTGCTTCATTTAATAATGAATTTGGCCGTCCTAATATTCTTGGTTATTTTAGAACCTTTGAGTTAGATGCATCAGAACAACATGACAATAGCGATGTTCGCGGTTATCACAAACCGATCATGATTGCTGGTGGGTTGGGTAATGTCAGGAATGAACATGTATTAAAAGAAAAGTTTCCTGATAGAACACCAATTATTGTTTTAGGGGGTCCTGCCATGTTGATAGGGCTTGGTGGTGGTGCAGCTTCTTCTATGGCCAGTGGTGCTAGTTCTGAAGATTTAGATTTTGCATCCGTGCAACGTGGAAACGCTGAAATGGAGCGTCGTTGCCAAGAAGTAATTGAACAATGCGTAGTGCGTGGTAAAGATAGTCCTATTATCTCTATACATGATGTTGGAGCAGGGGGGTTGTCTAATGCGATACCTGAGTTGATTCATGATGCTGACTTAGGCGGTTGTTTTGAAATTAGAAATATTCCAAATTCTGAACCAGGTATGTCGCCTAAAGAAATTTGGTGTAATGAAGCTCAAGAACGTTATGTGGTTGCAGTAAACAAAGATAAATTAAAAGAATTTGAAGATTTATGTAAGCGTGAGCGTTGTCCTTATTCGGTTGTAGGTCATGGCTCGGCTGAGCCACAATTGAGATTGACTGATCATGCGTTTGATAACCATCCAATTGATATTCCGATGGATGTGTTACTTGGCAAAACCCCAAAGATGACACGCAATGTGGTTTCAAAATTTACCCTTACAAGTGAGTTAGATACTACTGAAATTGATCTTGAAGAAGCTATCCGTCGAGTTTTACAAGTGCCTAGTGTCGCATCGAAAAGTTTTTTGATCACGATTGGTGACCGTACCGTTACTGGAATGGTTGCACGAGATCAATTTGTGGGGCCATGGCAAGTGCCTGTTTCAGATGTTGCAGTTACTTGCAGTGATTACAAAGGGTATGCAGGTGAAGCCATGTCTATGGGAGAGCGAACGCCTATAGCATTGCTTTCTGGACCCGCTTCGGGCCGTATGGCTATTTGTGAAGCGATCACTAATATTCTTGCGTCAGATGTAAAACAACTTTCAGATGTTCGTTTATCTGCAAACTGGATGTCGCCAGCGGGGCATGAAGGTGAAGATGCAAATTTGTTTGCAACCGTTCAGGCAGTAGGAAAAGAATTATGCCCTGAACTGGGTATCGTGATACCTGTTGGTAAAGATTCTTTATCGATGAAAAGCGTTTGGAGTGAAGGTGATGATAGTAAATCTGTAACTGCACCGTTATCTTTAATTATTTCTGCATTTGCACCGGTAACCGATGTTCGCAACACTTTAACCCCTCAACTTAATTTAGATTTGGAACAATCTTGTCTTTTATTAATTGATCTGGGTTCAAGTAAAAACCGTTTAGGTGGCTCTGCAGTTGCGCAAACATACTCACAAACTGGCAAGACGTCACCAGATCTAGATGATGCAGAATTAATTAAAAACTTTTTTGCGGCCATAACAGAATTAAAATCTGAAAAATTAATACAGGCTTATCATGATCGCTCAGATGGTGGTTTATTAGCCTGTATTTGTGAAATGAGTTTTGCCAGTCATATCGGTATAGATGTTTATTTAGATGATTTAGGAAATGACGAGATTGCCAGTTTATTTGCTGAAGAACTTGGTGCGGTGATACAAATAAGTGCTGATGATTTAGATAAAACAAATAAAATTATGGTGCAACATAATTTAAATACCATGACACATCTAGTTGGCAAACCTAATCGATCTGGCGCCGTTACTATTGCAAACAATAAAAAAGTAATTTATGAAAAACCATGGCCAGAATTATTGCAGTATTGGTCTAGTACCAGTCATGCTATTCAATCACTCCGTGACAACCCCAGTTGTGCAAATGAAGAACTCTCGGTCATTACCGATACGAGCAATCCGGGTTTAAGCGCTAATTTAACATTCAATATTAATGAAGACACGAGTGCGCCTTACATAAGTAAAGCGATTCGACCTCGTATTGCAGTATTACGTGAACAAGGTGTGAATGGCCATATGGAAATGGCCGCTGCATTTGATCGTGCAGGTTTTGATGCCGTTGATGTCCACATGACTGATTTAATTGAAAAGCGTCAAATGCTTAGTGATTACCAAGGCTTAGTGGCCTGTGGTGGATTTTCTTATGGTGATGTATTGGGCGCTGGTGGTGGGTGGGCGAAGTCAATTCTTTTCAATCGTTATTTAAAAAACGAATTTGAACGTTATTTTGATAACCCAAATATCTTTGCATTAGGTGTATGTAATGGGTGCCAGATGATGTCGCAATTAAGTGAAATTATTCCTGGCACTCATCATTGGCCAACTTTTGTGCAAAATACTTCTGAGCAATTTGAAGCTAGATTAGTAATGGTTGAAGTCAAAGAGTCTGCCTCTTTACTATTGAAGGACATGCAAGGATCAACGTTACCCATCGCGGTCGCGCATGGTGAAGGTAGGGTAGATATAGCAAATCAATCAATGGAATATTTAAAAAATCATCACCAAGTATCGATTAATTACATTAATAATAATCTGCAAGCTACTGAAATATATCCATATAATCCTAATGGCTCACTACATGGTGCAACTGGTTTCTGTAATGAAGATGGAAGGGTTACGATTATGATGCCTCACCCGGAACGCCTGTTTCGTAGCCTTCAACACTCTTGGCATCCTAATGAATGGAAAGAAGATGGTGCATGGTTAAAATTGTTTAGAAATGCACGAAAAATGCTGGATTAATAAGCTAATTTAGAATAAATTATCGCACTTTTAATGCATCGTATTTATAGTTCTCATTCACTGAAATTATTACCAAGGCAGTTGAATGGTATAGGTGGTTATTTGGTGTGCAAAAATCGCCAAAATTACATTACCAAATGTTAATTAAGTCAATTAATTCAGTTAAATATGTCTACTTTCTGCACAAATACCTTATACTTGTGTATGTAATTAATCGTTGAAATCTGGAAAGACCAATAAGTTAGAAGCATCATGAAAAGTAACCTAATAAAATCTACTCTCACTGCAGGAATTATCATTATGACCTTTGGTAATGCAAACGCAGAGTGGTATGTGGGTGCAGATGCTGAGAAAAATGATGTTTTACCTTCTCCAAGTAGTTTGTCAGATAGTGATTTTTCTTCTTATGATATTTTAAATTATAAAAACCGTGAGAATGTTAAAGACACCAGTTTTTCATTATTTGGCGGATATCGAACGACTCAAAATTTTTCGTTACAGCTTGAATATCAAGATGAACTTGCGTTTGGTATTGACGATATGTTCTCTGGGTCTTCACTTTTATTTCCAGAGTCTAATACTCAAAACTTTGAATCAAATGGTTTATTTTTATCAGGCATAAGCAGTTATCCAATCAACGATAACGGTGTTTTGTATATGAAGGGCGGCTTGTTTAATTGGGAAGCAGATTCAAGCTATTATGAAACTCGTTCTGACTACCTAGGACAGACTCGGGGCACGGATATTTTTTACGGTTTGGGTGCTAATTACGACTTGAGTTCACGTTTTGGTGTGAGCGCAGAGTGGGAGCGCTATCAGATGGAAAAGTCTGATGTTGATTATTTATCTACAAAGCTTAAATATAAGTTTTAACCCTGCAATAGTCCTATCTCTATCGGTAGATGAACGCAGAATTTTCAGGCTAAACGCTTGAAAACTACCCATTTTTCCCAATTTTTATTCAAAGAATTAAGCTATAATTTACCGTATAAATTGTAACCCTTTAATTCTCATAACATCCTCGTAGGAGACCTTAGTAATGTTTACACCTGATCAGACTATTGCCGGTTTTGACAATGAATTAACCGATGCAATCAATAAGGAAATCCGTCGCCAAGAAGAGCACGTAGAACTTATTGCCTCAGAAAATTACACCAGTCCTCGTGTAATGGAAGCTCAAGGTACAGTATTAACCAACAAGTATGCTGAAGGTTATCCATCAAAACGTTATTACGGCGGTTGTGAATTTGTAGATGTTGCAGAGCAATTAGCCATCGACCGTTTGAAGGCTCTTTACGGTGCAGATTATGCCAACGTACAGCCTCATTCAGGTTCGCAAGCAAATGCTGCAGTATTTTTAGCTCTTTTAAATCCAGGTGATACCATTATGGGCTTAGATCTGTCTCATGGTGGCCACTTAACACATGGTTGTCCCGTAAACTTTTCCGGCAAAAACTTTAATGCAGTGCTTTATGGTTTGAATGAAGCCACCGGTGAAGTGGACTACGATGAAGTAGAACGCTTAGCTAAAGAAAACAAACCTAAAATGATCATCGCTGGTTTCTCTGCATACTCTAAGTTTTGGGATTGGCAACGCTTCAGAGACATATGTGATCAAGTCGGTGCATTATTAATGGTAGATATGGCACACGTATCAGGTTTAATTGCTGCGGGTGAATATCCAAACCCTATACCTATTGCAGACGTATGCACATCAACCACACATAAAACATTACGTGGTCCACGTGGCGGAATTATTCTTGCGCGCAAGAATGATGAAATTACCAAGAAACTAAACTCTGCTGTTTTCCCTGGTACTCAGGGCGGCCCTTTAATGCATGTCATCGCAGCAAAAGCGGTTGCTTTCTTAGAAGCGTCTAAACCTGAATTTAAAGAGTATCAGCAACAGGTTGTAAAGAATGCTAAAGCCATGGCTAGCCAGTTCAAAGAACGCGGTTACAAAATCGTATCCGATGGAACCGATTGTCATTTGTTTTTGCTTGATCTAATCGATAAAGGTATTACAGGAAAAGCGGCAGACGCAGCTTTAGGTAGTGCAAATATCACCGTAAATAAAAATACGGTACCAGGTGATCCACAATCTCCATTTGTAACCAGTGGCTTGCGAATTGGTACACCGGCTGGAACTACACGTGGATTCAAAGAGCAAGAGTGTAAAGATCTTACTAATTGGATTTGCGACATCCTTGATGATATAGAGAATCAAGAGATTAATGATCGCGTTAAAAATCAGGTGCTTGATTTATGTAAACGTTTCCCTGTTTACAGCTCAAGTGATCAGCAACAAGCAGTTGCATAAGTACATTCTCAACTATCTGAGAACAGAAAATGCATTGTCCTTTTTGCAGATCAGAAGAAACAAAGGTCATAGATTCACGGCTTGCGAGCGAGGGTTACCAAGTTCGCAGGCGGCGTGAGTGTTTGGACTGCAACGAAAGATTCACAACATTCGAAACTGCAGAAAGAAACTTACCAAGAATAGTTAAGCACGACGGTAGGCGTGAACCTTTTAATGAAGAAAAATTACGCAAAGGCATCATACTGGCTTGTGAAAAACGACCAGTAGCCACTGAAAACATCGATACATCTATCAATACTATTTCACGTAAAGCACTAGGTGTGGGTGAACGTGAAATTTCAGCAAAAATTATTGGTGAATGGGTGATGCAGGAACTGCGATCTCTGGATCAAGTTGCCTATGTGAGATTTGCCTCTGTGTATATGAGTTTTGAAGACGTGCAAGCATTTAAAGACATCATTGACCGTGTTGAAAATGACCTATCACCAGAAATGCTCAAAAGTCAGCTAGCATTAATTGCTGATGATATTGATAAAAAACCTCACTAACACCTTCATAAATTAGCTGGCAGCTAATCAGTATGAATAAAAATCTAAATGACCAAGCCTTTATGGCTGAAGCGTTACAGTTAGCGTCTAAGGGTCTATATACAACGCGTACCAATCCTCGCGTAGGGTGTGTAATAGTAAAAGATAACGTAATAATCGGTCGTGGCTACCATGTCTCTCCAGGTAATTCTCATGCTGAAGTACTGGCATTAGAATCTATTGCTGATAGTGAAGGTGCAACAGCTTATGTAAGCTTAGAGCCCTGCTCACATCATGGAAATACACCGCCTTGCGCAGATGCCTTAGTTGCAGCAAAAGTATCTCGAGTTGTCGTGGCAATGACAGATCCTAATCCACTTGTCCAAGGCAAAGGTTTAAAGTATTTGCAAAATAATGGAATTGAAATAGATGTGGGCCTGCTTGCAATGGAAGCCGCAGAACTAAACAAAGGTTTTGTTAAGCGAATGCAAAGTGCTAGGCCCTATGTCACGGTCAAGTCCGCTATTAGCTTGGATGGCAAAACCGCAATGAAATCTGGTGAAAGCAAATGGATTAGTTGTGATCAATCACGTGCTGATGTTCAAAAACTACGTGTGAGAAGGTGTGCAATCATGACAGGTGTTGATACCGTTATTGCTGATGATCCTAATTTAACCGTAAGAATCACACGAGATGAATTGGGTATAAAGAGCAATTTTGAGCAACCTATTAGAGTGATATTGGATACAAATTTAAGAATATCCCCGAATGCTAAAGTGCTACAAAATGGAGAAGAAGTTATTATCTATACGTGTGTTGGTAACAACGATATCTCTACCAGTCTTAGAAATAACAATATCGAAGTCATGCAAGTTAAAAAAACTCGTAACCACATTGACCTAGACGAAGTTATGAAAAATCTTGCTGGTCGTGGTGTTAATGAGGTGTTAATTGAGGCTGGTTCAACTTTGGTTGGCAACATATTGGAACATAAGCTTGTAGATGAGATGATTGTCTATATGGCGCCTCATATGATGGGGAACGCAAATATGGGCATGGCAAATTTAGACTACATTCAAAACATGCAAGACCGTATAGAATTTGATTATTGTCAGATTAGAAAGATTGGCAATGATGTGAAACTGCAGCTAAAACCAAAATATATCAACTAAAAACATACCAATTATGTCAACTATTGTTGCAGTTAAAAAAAATGGCAAAGCATGTATTGCTGCAGACACTTTAACCACTTTTGGAGATGTTAAACAGTCTAGTGAATTTGATGACACACACGACAAACTATACCAATATAAAGATAATTATTTTGGAATTGTAGGAAGTGCCGCACATCATATTGTAATTCAAAGCATACTTAAAAAGCATGGAGATGAATTAAATTTCAGTTCTCAATTAGATATTTTTGAGTCTTTTAGAAAACTACATCCCATTCTTAAAGATGAATATTTTTTGAACCCTAAGGACGAAGAAGATGATCCATATGAATCTTCTAGGATTGATACGTTAATTGTTAATCCTCATGGAATTTATGCGGTATACGCACTAAGAGAAGTTTTTGAATATTCACGATTTTGGGCAGTAGGCTCGGGTGGTGATATTGCCTTAGGCGCTATGTATGCGATATATGATCGTCTAGATGATGCGGAAGAAATTGCTAGAATAGGTGTGGAAGCAGGTGCTACGTTTAATAATGCAACGGCTTTGCCTTTAACTTCATACACAATAGATTTGCATAAGTAAGCAAAAGAATTATGTTTACTGGAATTATTGAAGAAGTTGGCAGCATTCAAAAATTAGCTTCCAAAGCTGATATCCATCAATACCGTATTCAAGTCTCTGCTGGGTTCATGGCAGGTGTGAAGCTTGGAGATAGTATTGCGGTTAATGGCATTTGTTTAACTGCTTATGATCTTCTAAATGATTCATTTCAAGTGGACGTGTCTAATGAGACGCAAAATTGCACTAGTTTTGGCCATTTTGTTACAAACCATCAAGTAAATCTTGAACGCTCGGTAACACCGACTACACGTCTAGGTGGGCACATGGTGAGCGGGCATGTAGATGGATTAGGAACATTAGTTAAACGTGATGACAATGATAATGAAACAGTGCTTTGGGTAAAAACACCTTCTGAACTTGTTAAATATATAGCTGTAAAAGGTTCTATTTGCCTAAATGGTGTTAGTTTGACAGTTAATCAGGCCTTAGATAATCAGTTCTGCGTTACAATTATTCCGCATACTTTGCAAAATACTACATTAAATGCGATACAAGCTATGGATCTGATTAATATTGAAGTTGATCTGGTGGCGCGTTATTTAGAAAAATTATCACAATCTACTTAATAGAATAGATCTCAAAATAATAATGAAAGATAGTCAAACAATTGGTGCAGATTATTCGGGCAAAAACGCAAAGATAGCTATAGTTTCAGCACGTTTTAATGGTGAAATAGTTGAAGCTATGCGAGTAGCTGCCCATCAAACACTGCTAGATAATGATGTAAATAAGAAAGACATCAATCATGTATATGTACCTGGAGCTTTTGAACTTTCGCTAACAAGTAAAGTACTCGCTTCAAGCAAGAAATATGACGCTATTATTGCATTGGGATGCGTGATTCGTGGAGATACACCACATTTTGATTACGTATGTACAAGTAGTGCTAATGGTATTCTACAAGCAAGTTTAGAAACTAATATCCCTATCGCATTTGGTGTACTTACCACAAACACGGTTAAACAAGCACATGAACGCTCATCAGATATAGATCTTGAGCATAACAAAGGCAGAGATATGGCCTTATGTGTGCTTGAGATGATCAATGTATTAAAGCTGTTATAGAAACCTATCGTGGAGCCACAGAAACGCCACTGGTCTAGAAGGCTAGCATTACAAGCTTTATATCAATGGCAAATTGCCGGTCATGAAGTAGATGTATTGCTTGCGCAATATGTAGAAGATGAAAATTGGGAGAAAGCTGATAAAGATTATTTTGTCGACTTGGTAAGCGCTTCTATTCGTCAGAATGAAACTCTTATGACTATAATTTCACCGCACTTAAATTTGCCTCTTGAACAAATAGATCCAATTGAAAATGCAATTCTTCTTTTTGCGACTTATGAAATATTACATAAGCCTGAAACGCCAACAAAGGTAATTCTTTCCGAAGCTGTTAATTTGTGTAAAAAATTTGGCTCCATTGAAGGTTATAAGTTTATTAATGGGGTTCTAGATAAAATTTCACAACAACGATCTTAAATTATTTTTCTAATCATAACTAGAATTGCGTAACATTTGTCAGAACAAGCTTTAATTCAGAAATACTTTTCCAGGCATCAGGCTGTTTGTGAAAATATAGAGGTAAGTGTAGGTGATGATGCAGCTATAGTCTGCCCACCATCTAATCGTAAATTAGTTGTCACTACCGATACGCTTAATGCAGGTATTCATTTTTATTCAGATTGTAAACCTGAGTATATAGGGCATAAATCTTTAGCAGTAAATCTAAGTGATATAGCGGCTATGGGCGCTAAACCACTATGGGCAACATTGAGTTTATCATTGCCTGATATTAATCATGACTGGTTAGAAAAATTTTCTAATAGTTTCTATGCATTAGCAGACCAATATGATCTAAAGCTTATTGGTGGCGATACGGTTAAAGGTCCACTTTCAATCACAATTCAAATTATAGGTTCAGTTGAGCATAAGCAAGAATTGCTTCGTTGTAATTGTGAAGTTGATGATTTAATTTATGTGAGCGGTTTTATAGGTGATGCAGCATTTGGGCTAAAGGTCTTACAGAAGAATTATAATATTGATATAAGTTCAAAGGATAAAGATTATTTTTTGAAGAAATTATATATGCCAAAGCCTAGATTGGATGTTTCTAGAAACATTAATTCATATGCTCATGCAGCAATTGATATTTCTGATGGATTTATAATTGATTTACAAAGAATACTGACAGCAAGTAATAAGGGGGCAGTAATATCATTAAATGAAATACCTGTTTCTAATCCCATGAAAAAACTAATCAAAAACGAAACTGATATGAAAGAATTGCTAATTGGTGGTGAAGATTATGAACTTATTTTTAGTATTAATAAAAATGATAAAAATAAACTCGAGGCTTATGCGGAAAATGAAAACATAGTATTAACCGAAGTTGGTAAAATAGTAAAAGGTTCTGAAATTTCATTATTTAATAATGGAGTCGATATAAAGATTCCTAATCACATAGGATTTGATCATTTTTAACTCTGTGAATAAATCAATCTCAAAGATCGTTCTTCGCAATCCAATTCATTTGCTATCATTTGGATTCGGCTCTGGTTTGTCACCAAAAGCTCCAGGAACTATGGGAACAATAGTTGCAATTCCTATTTTTCTAGCAATATGCGAATTTACTCTAAGTTTATACTTGTTGGTCGTTGTGCTTATATTTTTAATAGGATGTTGGACTTCAGGCAAGACTGCGAAAGCATTAAAAGTTCATGACCATCCTGGAATTGTTATTGATGAAATAGCTGGCTATTTGATCACGATGATAATGGTTCCCATCACCTGGTATTGGGTCATTTTAGGCTTCCTATTTTTCAGATTATTTGATATCTGGAAGCCCTGGCCTATCTCGATTATCGATAAGCAGGTTAAGGGTGGCTTTGGAATTATGCTTGATGACGTCCTCGCGGCCTTGTACAGCCTGTTATCCCTGCATATCGTAATTTGGTCGGTGAAATTCCTCTAATTCATGACCTAGCCTACGGGGCAAGGTAAACTCATGAAGTTGAGGAATATACTACTATATTTCAGTTAGATATAACCGTTTTCTATCAGCAAGATATAGGAAGGATTTGAGGCCATATACGCACGTTATTTAGCTAATTTGGTCTTAGCTTTCACAATAATAATTATTATCAAATAACATATAACAATTAACTACTTAGAAATATGGGTGTATTAGGAGCAATTCGCGTAGATGGGACGATTGATCAAATCATCGCGCAAGGTTCAGGGGCTGATTACCAGAAGAACCTAAGTAAATTACAAAAAATTGCAAATAAAGCAATTCCAAAACTTGCAGATCGTCTGGATGGTGCAAATCATGAGCAAGTAACCAGTATTGTTAAAATATTATCGGATTTAGGCACAGTTAAAAATGCTGAATATTTTAAACCACTATTTTCACACCAGAACAATCAAGTGCGTGATGGAGTAGTAGAAGCATTATCAAAATCCCCCGATATTGATCCCAACAGGTTTGTTGATTTGTTTGAAAAACAAAACGCATCAAAACCTATGATCATAAGCTTGCTTACCGCTCAAAAGCAGAAGGTAAATGGAGCTAAGTTATTACGCTATGCCTATAAATTAGAACATAACGATCAAGTAGCTTTATTTAAGTTATTAGAAGTAATTGCTAGTGACACAATTGTTCCAGAGCTCATGAATAGAGTAGATACTAAAGATCCAATTATCCGAACACATATTACAAAAGTATTAGCAAAGTTTGACACACCTAGTGTAAATGAATCATTAAGTAAACTATTAAGTGACGAGAACAAAGCTGTTCGACTTGCTGCGTTAGATGGGTTATCTAAATCAAATAGCATTGAAGATATCGAGCAATTATGCAAATTAATAAGTGATCCTGACTTTAAAGTTCAAAACAAAGCTATCGAAGCAATTGTAAAAACTAAACATCCAAAGACAGTCTTATACTTGATACCGCATTTGAAAGATGAATCAGAATATGTTCGTCGTGCAGCAGTTGAAGTGCTAAATGAAATTGCTGATAAAAAATCCGTAAAAGATTTACTTAATGCTATTAAAGATGAGGATTGGTGGGTAAGAAGTCGTGCAGCAGATGCCCTTGGAAAAATAGGCGGTAAGCGTGTTGTGCAAGCTGTAATTCAATTAATAAAGGATGATGATGAGTTTATTCGTAGATCAGCGATAGAAATCATTAATGCAACAAAAGACGATAGTACTTTTGAGGCGTTGGTTCAGTCATTAGATGATTCAGATTGGTGGGTTAGGGAACGTGCTATTGACGGTCTTGCTGAGCTAGGTAATAAGAAGTGTGTGCCTATATTAATCAACATGTTGAGCAAAAATACTGATAATGAAGCCATGGTCGTTGTACTGTTAAAGGCTTTTGCAACTTTAAAAGCTTCTGAAGCTACGAAAATATCAGTCAAAATGTTGAATGCAAAATCAGAAAATATCGTTAAAGAAACTATAAAGACGTTAATGGTTATTACTGATGAAAATGATGTTGAAATTGTTGTAAAAGAAATTGATAAAGTCATTGCAAATCAAACCGAAGACATTCAAGAGCTTGGACAAGAAGCTATTAATAGAATAGTTGAGCAAGAACCAGAAGGTTCTTCTATTCAGGTCTTCAAAGGTGATGATGTTGATATAAATAAAGATACGTTAACAATGCCTGGCAAGGTAACACGCGGGGATGTTTCAACTGAATCTAAGATTATTAACCCAGACGATATGCAGCCAGACGACATGCTTGCTGACAGATATCGTTATATTAAGAAAATTGGCAAAGGTGCATTTGGTTCAGTATTCCTAGTTGAAGACACGATTATTAGCGAAGAAATTATTCTTAAATTCTTAAATGCACAGTTCGTCACAGATGAGAGTATTATTAAACGATTCATATACGAACTACGTTTTGCACGTAAAATTACTCATCCAAACGTTATACGTATTTATGACATGCTTTCTTTTGGTAAAGCACATGCCATATCTATGGAATACTTTAGAAGCCATACATTAAGCGCTGAAGTGAAAGACAAGAAACCGATGGAGATTGAACGCGCCAAAAAATTTGCATTTGATGTATGTGCAGGAATGGAAAGTGCTCATGCGGCTAATGTAGTGCATCGTGATTTAAAACCTAATAATATCCTCATAAATGAAGAAAGTATTTTAAAAATTGTTGATTTTGGAGTTGCTGCGGCAACACAATCTACTGACACTAAGTTAACTAAAACAGGTTTGCTGGTCGGTACACCTACCTATATGGCACCAGAGCAAGTGTTAGGTAAAGATGTTGACGAGCGTACTGACATATATAGCTTAGGTGCAATAATGTATGAAATGTTAACGGGTAGGCCACCTTATTCAGGTAAAGACAGCATGTCTATTATGTATCAACACGTACAAGGGAAAGCTACTAAGGTTTGCGAAAAAAATGAGCTAGTCAATCAAGAATTAAGTGACATAGTTTCTAAATCAATGAGTGTTAAAGCTGAACATAGATACCAAAGTATGGGTGAACTTAAAGACGCAATTCAACATGTCATGGCTTAAGTGTTTTAAAAGAGAAATCGAATAAAATGGCTAGAATTGATGCATTTTTAAAATTAGGTCGTGAACAAAGTTGTTCTGATATCCATTTAGCTGTTGGTGTGCCACCAATGTTTAGAATGCATGGTGATCTCGTGCCTATTAAATTTAGAGATTTAGGCGACACAGAGTTAGAAGGTTATATGAGTGAGATTTTAACAAAATCTCAAAAAGAAAAGTTTCGTAAAGGTGATGATTTAGATTTCTCATATATGTCTGAAGGTGTTGGTCGCTTTCGTGTTAATTTGTTTAGAAAAGCATCTGGAATTGGTGCAGTGTTTCGGCATATTCCTACAGAAATTCCTGCTTTTGAAACATTAAAACTGCCACCGGTAATAAAAACTTTTGCTGAGTTTAAACAAGGGATGGTGTTAGTTACAGGATCAACAGGTACTGGAAAATCTACAACTTTAGCTTCATTAATACACCATATTAATAAAACGCGTAAAGAAAACATCATTACTCTGGAAGACCCTATTGAATTTATTCATCCAAGCTTGAATTCTCAAGTGATGCAAAGGGAAGTAGGTACTCACTTAACTAGTTTTGGTGATGGGTTGCGTGCATCTTTACGCCAAGATCCAGATATTATTCTTGTAGGTGAGATGCGTGATGCAGAAACAATCAGTATGGCGATGTTAGCTGCAGAAACTGGTCATTTAGTCTTTGGTACCTTGCATACCACTTCTGCAACGAAATCAATTGATAGAATAATTGATGCACTTCCCGCTGAACAACAAGGGCAAGGAAAAATATTTTTATCAAAGAACTTGCATGCTGTTGTAACACAAGATCTATTAAAAACAGTAGATGGTCGAGGTAGACGAGCCATTGTTGAAATTATGATTATGAACCATGCAATTGGTAATTTAATAATGTCTGAAAAGAATTTTCAAATTCCCAATCAAATACAAACAGGTAGCGGTGTAGGTATGCAGCTTAAAGATCAAGCGCTATTGATTGCTGTGCAAAATAAAGAAATTGACCCAGACGATGCATACCTTCATGCAAATGATAAAAAGCTCTTCCAACAGTTTGTTACAGACCCAGATTTATTGCCTAAAGCCAATTAAGTTCATGCAAAAATATATAGCAATATCATGATAGATATCGACACACTTTTAGAGATGTTAGTTGCACGAAGCGGCTCTGATCTACATCTTTTGTCTGGTGATCCACCAAGAATGCGGGTGCTTGGCGACTTAGAAACTATTTCAGAAGATAAGATCGGCGCAAAAGAGCTGCTAGATGCCATAAATAACTTCATGCCATCTCGTGCTCGCAACATATTTGAAAAAGATGATAATGCAGATTTTGCTCACAGTATTGAAGGATGTGGTCGGTTTCGTGTCAATGCTTTCAGACATCTAAATGGTGTTGGCGTGATCATGCGTTCTATACCTATGGAAACTGCTTCACTAGAAGATTTATCTATGCCAGAAATAATGACTAGCATAAGTAAGCAAAAGTCTGGAATGATATTGGTGACGGGGAAAACAGGTTCAGGTAAATCTACAACTCTAGCTGCGATTGTTAATGAAATTAACAGCACATTGAAAGGCCACATTCTTACAATTGAAGATCCAGTTGAATTTGTTCATGAGCAAAAGAATTGTTTAATGAGTCAACGTGAAGTAGGTGAACATACCAACTCATTTGCAGATGCATTACATTCAGCTTTACGTGAAGATCCCGATGTAATTCTTGTAGGAGAAATGCGTGACTTAGAGACGATGAGTCTTGCGGTTACCGCAGCAGAGACTGGAATATTAGTGCTAGGTACATTACATACTAATAGTGCTGCAGACACGGTTGATCGTATCATCAATTCATTTCCGACGAATAAGCAAGATCATATTCGTACAATGTTATCAACATCATTACGTTCTGTAATTTCTCAACAACTTATTAAAACAAAAGACGGTAATGGTAGAGCAGCAGCAGTCGAAATTATGATAAATACTCATGCCGTCGCTAATGTTATTCGAGAAGGCAAAACTGATCAAATAGACAATTCAATTCAAGGTGGACGAGCTGTAGGTATGCAGAGTATGGATACAGCCATTAAAAAATTATTGACAGATGACAGAATTACCCCTGAAGCAGCATTTGAAGCAGCTAATGATAAAAGCCAATTCACTCAATTTCTAAAGAAGAATGATGAGCCTGTTTAGGTGAACCTATCTAATTAGATACTATGTTCTATTTCGGAAATATTTTTATCGGTCTGCTATTTTTTTGTTCTTTGGCATATGCCACAGAGCAAAAAATTTCACATATTGAAGTAATGGCATTATTTAAAAATAAAGCCATGGTTAACATCAATGACAAACAACATCTTTTAAAAATTGGTGAACCAGCTATTTCTGGAGTAAAGCTTATAGAAGCTACAAGCAAATATGCAATCTTAGACATCGAAGGTAAACGATCAAAATATAACCTGGGTAATCGAGTTAGTGCTAGTTACAATAAAACTGAAAAGAAGAAGGTGCAGATCTACCGCGATGCGGCCAATATGTATAGAACTGTAGGTTCAATTAATGGCTATCCTGTTGATTTTCTTGTAGATACGGGTGCTACATCTGTGGCATTAAATTCTGAATTAGCTAAACGTCTTGGGATACAATATAAGCTTGACGGGGAAGAGACGGTTGTATCAACAGCATCAGGTAAAGCATTAGCGTATTCAATTTCACTTGATCAAGTGAAAGTAGGGGAGATAATGCTAAGAAATATAGATGCCGTTATCATAGAAGGTAACAGTCCCACTATGCCTTTATTAGGAATGTCTTATTTAGGGCGTCTCAAGTTAAATAATGAAAATCAATATTTAGAATTAGAAGAAAAGTTTTAAGACTACGATATGGCAAAAGACAGTAAAGACGTTACGATTATGTTTGTAGATATAGCGGGTAGCACTCGTCTATATCAAGAATATGGTGACACATTGGCTCAAGACAGTATTGCCCGTTGCTTAATTCGCATGTCTGAAATTATAAAGCGACATAAAGGTACTGTTGTTAAATTTATCGGAGATGAAATCCTATGTTATCTAACCGATCCTGAGCTAGCCTTCCAAGCTGCATTTAAACTTCAAGAAACTGCAAAAGAGACTGTAGATCCCAATGGCGTACGATTAGCATTGCGTATTGGCATGCATTATGGGTCTGCCATTGTTGAAGCGACAGATATGTTTGGTGACACTGTAAATGTGGCAGCTGCAATGAGAGATATAGCCAAAGGTGGGCAGATAATTGCGACAGATGAAATTGTTAAACACATACCACCTGAAATTGCCCATTTTACTCGACGGTATGATACTTCTCGAATTAAAGGCCGCCAAGAACAAACGATTATATATGAGGTAATGTGGGAAGGTGAAGCCTCAACACAAATCCTTTCTGGTACGACAACCTTAGAAAATATGAAATCGTCAAAATTGCAATTATCATTTCAAGACAGTGAAATTGCGTTGCTTGCAAACATGCCAGCACTTACGATTGGTCGTGATTTGAACTGTGGAATCGTTATTGAAGGTAACCTAGTATCAAGGCAACATGCTATTGTCGAATATCGACGCGGTAAGTTCTTAATTAGAGATCAAAGCACTAATGGAACGTATGTCTTAACAGAAGATGGTCGCAGTATATATCTACGCAGGGAAGAGTTTCCATTATGGGGTGAAGGAAAAATCAGCTTAGGTAAGACCATTTTAGATCACGATGATCCTGATCTCATTCAATTCGCTTCTCTTTAATCCTAAAGAATCCTCTGTACAATATAATTATGATATCTGAGCTTTCGCATATGAAGGCTTGCAGCCTATAAACTTATTTATACTATTATGAAAGTACGCACACGTTTTGCACCAAGTCCTACTGGTTTTTTACATATTGGCGGGGCACGAACAGCACTGTTTAATTGGTTATATGCACGCAAATTTAATGGTGAATTCGTCTTACGAATAGAAGATACCGATAAAGAACGATCTAAGGCTGAATTTACTGATGACATATTATCCAGTTTGTCATGGTTAAATATTAACTCAGATATTGAACCGATATATCAATCTAAGCGATCCAATATATACCAAGAAACAATTCAAAAATTAATTAACGAGAATAATGCCTATCATTGTTATTGTTCTAGAGAGCGATTAGATGAATTACGCGAGCATCAAATCAAAAATAAAATAAAACCAAAGTATGATGGGACTTGCCGAAACCTAGAAAAAACACCGGATTCGACTAACCATCCAGTGGTTAGGTTTAAAAATCCACTGAATGGAAATGTTTTACTTAAAGACCAAGTAAGAGGAGAGGTAAGTGTAGAAAATTCTGAGCTTGATGATTTAATTTTAGCGCGATCAGATGGCTCACCAACTTATCATTTAACGGTCGTGGTTGACGATATAGATATGGAAATTTCACATGTAATACGTGGTGATGATCATTTAAATAATACTTTTAGACAACATAATATATTTTTAGCTTTGGGTGAAACACCACCTATTTATGCACATATTCCATTGATACATGGTACTGATGGAAAACGTTTATCTAAAAGACATGGGGCTGTTTCTGTCAATCAATATAGAGATGACGGATATTTAGCTAGTGGTTTACTTAATTATCTAGTGCGATTGGGTTGGTCTCATGGTGACAAAGAATTATTCAATATTGAAGAAATGATTGAAGAATTCAATTTAGAATCCATACAACAATCTGCAGCCACTTTTGATATAGAAAAGCTACAGTGGGTTAATCAGCAACATATGAAAGAAACATTAGGTGTTGATATAGAAGATACATTAAAAAATTACTTCACTACTCATAATTATATTTTTGACGACCAGCCTAACTTATTGAAACTATATGATGCAATGAAAGACCGATGTAAAACCTTACAAGAGTTATGTGCTATGAGTAAATTTTTATACTCTGATATTGATCAATATGATAATAAAGCAGTTAAGAAGCATTTCACTCATGACAAGATTGAAATACTAGATATTATTAAAACAAAATTGATTAATGTCGATGATTGGATAGCAGAAAATATCCATACAGAAATTAAGTCTACTGCAGATGCAATGGGCTTAAAATTAGGTAATGTTGCACCACCATTACGGTTAGCTGTAACGGGTGGAGCTAATTCACCCTCAATAGATTTAACTTTAGAATTATTAGGCGCGAAAAAGACCATTCAACGTATCGAACGAGCAATTGAATATATTTCAACTACAGTATAAATTGGTATAAGTTTTCAAGAAGATTCGGGGCTATAGCTCAGCTGGGAGAGCGCTTGCGTGGCACGCAAGAGGTCGGCGGTTCGATCCCGCCTAGCTCCACCAATTTATATATTTTATTGATGAGATTATGGCAATTAATCCAATTATTAATGATCGTCGCAATAGGCCCGAAAGGAGAAGTGGTGGCGTAATTAATCAGTTCCCCATATTAACAGAACAGGGGTTAAACGTACGTAAAGATCGCAGAGCCATTCCGGAGCGTCGAATTTCAAATATTGTTGTCAAAGAGTGGTTTGTTAAAGAATCAATATTTAAAACTCTTTTTCAATCCAAAGGTAAAGTAAATAAAAAGTAACTACACGCAATTATATTCTAAATACTCAACTGCCCCTTGTGAACGAGTTTTACGCGATCCTCATCAATTTTTTCACCAATCAATTGGACTGTTTGAAGGACATTGTCGGGTGTGCGCGCATTTCTTGATAAAGTTAAATCTGCATTATAAATACCATTAGTAGTCATTTTTACTACACCATTAATGTCTAGTTCACCATTTTGATTATTTAAATAGATTTGAAACCCATCATCAATTGGCGTGAATTCACTACTTACATCTCCTAAGTTAAGAGCTACAAAACCTAAGATACTAGTGTTTGTTGTTTTTAATATTCCATCTACTTTTGATGGTATGCCATTAGTTATGTCCAAATTTTTAAATTTGGCATCAAAATTACCATTGATTATTAAACCATAGCGTTCAAAATAAGGTGCAAGTAATGAAAGATCGCCCTTAAGATCTATATCCTTGTTATGAACATCAGAACCAGAATATGTAGTCTCTAATTCACCTGCTAAATTATTTGAATCAAAAGAAATATCTGCTTGAACTTTTCCTGTAAGCAAACTTAAAGGCTTTGCAGACCATTTAGTATTTTGCAGTCCAATTTTATCTATAATAATAGTTTGTGCATTACCATTTAATAGGGTGCCATTTAAACCGTTAGTAGAGATATTACTAGGTAAGTATTTCTCAACTATTGAAGCAGGTGCAAAATATCCTATCGCTCCGGTAAAAATTACCAATGCTAAAAAAAGTTTTAATAGTATTTTCATATTTACCTTATCAGAGTAACTTTCCCTGTAACTTTTCCAACCTGGTCAGAACGGTTTAGTGAAGCATCTGCCACTTCAATCGTATTTCTTCTTTCTAATTCACCCAATAATACAATGAGGTAATCAAATGCCATGTCTTCTACCCAGATTTGAACGTTATTTTCACCCTTAGGTTCTATTCTTGTTATAGCAGGTCTAATTCCCATTTGCTTAGCTCCGGTGTCAACAATAGCCAACAATGAACGTCCATCACTTACTTTATTAAATAAGTTTGGGTTAATGCGCTTTAAATGCTCAACTTCTTGTTTCTTTATTGCCATCCATGTCACCGTGTCACGTTTTGCTTCAACACGTTTTTGTTTTTCATCTCTGCTTGATGAAATAGGAGACCACATGGCTAAGTATATAATAGTTAATGACACTAATACGGCCGCTACAAGCACCATATAACGCTCTCTTAATTGGAGTGTTTCCCACCAATCTTTCATTTTGCATCTCCTTTAACAACAACCAGTTTAGCGGCAACAGTCGCGCCTTGAGTGTTTGCTGATTGTATGTCTGCTGAATAATTCTTGCTTTTTAAGGTTTGCTTAACGCTATCAAGAATCTGTACATCGGGAGTCTTTACATTCATATTAAGGGTGCCTTCACGATAAATCATTGTATCTATGTCAACTTTCCCAGCTTGTTTCATTGATTCTCCACTTAGGGCAAGTAATTCCATAAATCCGGCTTGTGATCCTGAGCTTGTCGTATCGAGAAAGTTTTTTAATCTTGCTTCCATTTTAGTACGTGCACTATCAGCAGATACGTTTTGCATATCAGGGAAAGTTTGCTTCATGATTTGAATGATTTGAGCATCAAGGTTTTTTTCTTGCTTGCTTAGCCTTGAATGATCTATAAAGACAGACATAAACGAAAGTGCAATCCACACACCAAACAACATGGCGGCCACTTTCCATGGTCCTAGTTGTTGATGTTTTTTATCCTTGTTCTTGTAATTAGACTGCAATAGATTTATGCATTCATTCTCATCCAAACCATCAGCAAATAGGCCAGGGGGGCAATCATCTAATTCATTCGTGCTGATAGGTAAGTTGAGTTTTTTAATACCGGTTTGTTGATTATCGCAGCAGTACACATTTAGTTCTGATGGCGTTATTTCGGCTTGTCGTAATGACGAGGTAAGCATCTGTTGAAGATTGTGTAGATCTATTGTAAAGCCTTGATATCTCTCTGTGCGAACTAATGCACGTTCATTTTCAATTAATATTGTCCATGTACCATCTCTGAAAGGTAGACCAAATACATCGGCTGTTAATAAATCTGGGTAAATACCTACTTCAGAAAGTTCATCAAGAATGGCATCTAATGCATTTTTGTCGATTACTGCAACAGGAAAGTCATTTTCACCATATCGCTGCCCTAGAGCAAAATGTAAATCTTCAACATCATCCGCAAGTTCATCTTCAAGTGCAAAAGGTACTGCTTTTAAAAGATGTTTTTGCTTTCGAGCCCTAGTGTTAACACTGGTTAGTAACATTTGTTCTAACGGTAATAATACGATTACATTTGCATTTTGAGTGACGGTAGAAACTTGTTCCAAGCGTGCCTCCGCACCTCTGGTGATTGGGACTCCTTCTTCGTCTAGCTTAATCCACTTAACAAAATGAGGAGCTTCACCATCAGAATTCTGTAGCAAATCACTTTGTATATATATGATTACGGTTTCTTCCATAATATTTCTCTTTACGTTAACTTTTCAATGCTTTTGTCAATACTTAGATCAGTGTTTTTGATTAAAGCTTTTGACTACGTTTAACTATTCTTAAATTATTACCACCACCACGGTAAATCATGCTCACCATCTTAACTTGGCTATTACCAATAACGCATCTTGTATTTAATATAAAATGAGTACTTCCAACAGCGACAGGGCTACCTTGTATATCTGCAGTGAGCCCTCTCTGAGTGAGAAAGTTTACAAACTCTTGTGGATTTTTAAAGGGTTTATCTTCGCGCTCTTCAACCAGCTCTTGCCCAATACCTAGCGGTATGTTTGGACCAAGTGTTTCCAGCACTTCAGCTGAAGCAGTATTAATATTTAGTGTGGCATTTAGATCAGATAATGCAGTGACATGAGGCAATAATTTGAAATACATCTCATCAGTAATGCCGTGAACTAATCGTAGCTCTGAAATATCACTCATGGGTTGATCTGCAGGTAAATATGCAGCTTCCAATTTTTCATATATATCAGCTTCTGCACCTTCAGAACACTCTGGCTGTGAATCACCTGAATCAATCCAGTCTATGATGGCACATACCAACCCAGGGCTAATATCAAGCTTGGCAAATAAACGTTCGAAGCGAGCTTTCATAACACTATTTAAAGTGTTGCCTTGCTTGAGTGAATTGACATTAAGTTTGCCCTGAGCATCTTCAAGTTTACCTTCGATATAACCACTTGGCAGAGGGAAGACTAAAGGCTCATTATTATTCCACCAGGCTTCATCAAAACCATCATAATCTCTACTATCTTCTTGATCTCTAGCGAGTATAGCCATAGCCCATTCTTCTGCGCCTTTTGCGTATGACCAAGCTTGCCCGCTATTAAAAGCTGTCACGGTACGTCGAAAGTTTAACTCGTAATTTTCTGCTATGGATACTGATGCAATTACAGCAAGTGAAACAATTAACACCGCCGTGATTAACGCAACACCACCTTGTTTATTTCGAGAAGAATGTTTCATATTGGCATATATTAAGAAGTAGTTGGCGCAGCAAATAGACGCCTTATTTCATCCATCCGCTCTACTTTTATGGTCAGTTCTAATGCTTGTGGAATTTCATACTGAGGTATCGTTCCGATTTGTTGTGCAGTATTACTGTTAAGAGGTGGCCAAGTAGTATGCCATTGACCAGCACGGTAATACCTCATTTTAATGGATTCAACGCCTTCAAGTAGGTCAGTAGTAAAATATTCTTCAGCAATTGCACCATCTAATTGTCCCCATGTATGGCGCTTTAATATATTCTCGTCTAACTCATAAGAAACGCGCTGCATTTTACTTCTGACTAGATTTGCAGGATTGCGCCAACCAGCATGCGTGAAGCTGAATGCCTTTTCTTCATCGCCTACAAATGCAGGCTGAATATCTGAATATTGATTTCGAATCGAACGGTTAATCATCTGATTGATGTCTTTTTCAAAATATCTGAATGTTAATTGCATATCTCTAAGTTGGTCAGAAGAACTTTTTAAGTAATTTTGGCCTTTTAGCACATAGTTAATGCCTCCATAGGCCATAATAGAAACCACACTAAATATAAATATCGCAATCATCATCTCGATGAGAGTAAATCCTGATTGTGAATTTAATTTCAATTGCATGATTAAATTTATATGTTAATTTTATTTCGGATTAAACATTAAGGTAACAAGCGTTGCATAATTTTGGGCTGATTTATCTTTATCCTTACGTACATATACTTCTACTCGACTGGTATCTGGATCTTCTGTTCCTTCTATTTTTCTCGTCCAATGCCAGGTCATACCAGCTAATTCTTCTTCACCATCAGTAAAACCAGTTTTAGGTTTGCCCGTAGTAAGTTCAATTTCAGCGATTTGGTTTTGTGCAACCCAGAATGCAAAGGTTTTATCTCTTAAGTGAATTGTATTTGAAGTAGTGGAAGTAACGGTTTTAATTACTGCTGCCATACCTAATGCGATAACCGCAAGTGCAACCATTACTTCTAGTAACGTAAAGCCATTTTGGATTTTATTAGCAGAACTCATTATTAATTCACTGCATCAATTTCATATTTTCCATTTTCAGCCATGACCATTTTATAAACATGATCAATATCATCCGTTAGCTGAAGTTCAAATGGACTAATAGATCCATCAGATAGAACAAATACATGTGGTGTTATTTCTTTTAGATTCGCAGCAGAAAAATTCACTTGAACACCTTCTAAAAACAACTCATAGCTCAAGCCATCAGGCAGGGTACGAGTAGATAAAATTCGGTCCCCTTCAATTGGTTTCCAAACAGATTTTTCTTTCCTGTCTTTATCAATCACAGAGGTTAATTTATAAAAAGCATAACTATTTTTTGTGAAAAGTAACCCTAGCTCTTCAGAATCAAATATAGCTTGTTCTTTTGCTAATTCTATTAACGCAGCGAGTTGTTGGGATTTATGTGACATCCGATCTGCTTGATTATCACCAAAAGCAAGCGTTGCAAAGGATACAGCTATACCAATGATGACAATAACCACCAATAATTCTAGTAATGAAAACCCAGAGTTACGTTTGCTTACATTGACATGGTTAGCAGTAATAATGTGTTGCAAATAAAACATTCAATTAACTAAGCATGATTAGTGAAGGAAATTATCTTAAATCAGCCGTGGATAGATCTTTATTATTTTCTTCTCCACCCAACTTCCCATCAGCGCCAAAGGTAAATAGATCGAAGTCACTACCGCTAGTGCCGGGATTGGCAAATTGATATTCAGTGCCCCATGGGTCTAAAGGCATTCTTGGAATGTATCCACCTTTTCTCCAGTTTTTAGCTTCTGGGCTACCGCTTGGTTTTGAAATTAATGCCTGCAAGCCTTGATCAGTAGTAGGGTAGTTAAAGTTATCTAGACGATAAAGGTTTAAGGCAGATTCTAGTGCACGAAGATCGCTAAGTGATTTTTTAATACGAGCTTCTTCAACTTGCCCAAATATATTGGGTGCAATCACTGCGGCAAGTAGCCCTATAATTACAACCACAACAATTATTTCAATTAAGGTGAAACCTTTCACTCGATGGTTATTGGCATATTTAATATTATTCATAATGTTGTGGAAACTCTCTATTTTTTAATTAACTCGCTGATTATTAAGGGCAAATATTACTAAATTGTAGCAATAACTATGTTACATACCATTCGGCTATATTTACGATTGGTGTCTCTCAGCAGACAGTTGGTATTGAATATAAATTGGGCAGATTAATATTTATATTATTCAGATAGTTATATTAATTATTTTACCTGAATTATTAATATTACGTAATTATTGGCCTACTAGCTGATTTAAGTTAAAGATAGGCATTAGCACAGCCATGACAATGCCCAACACCATGACACCCATAAAAACGATTATTAATGGCTCTAGTAACTTTAACGTTGTATTAATTACTGTATTGAGCTCTCGTTCTTGCTGAGATGCTGCACGGTCCAACATCTCTTCTAAATTGCCACTTTGTTCGCCACTAGCAATTAGATGTAGTGTCATAGGAGGGAAGTGTCCTGAGCGCTCTAGTGATGAATGTATTGTAGCGCCTTCGCTTATGCTTACCGCAGCTTCTTGCACTGCTTGGCGCATTGGACGATTCATGATGACTTCAGCAGCAATACGTAATGAGTCGAGCACAGGTACGCCTGATGCAGTCATGATACTCAAGGTTCGTGAGAATCGTGCTGTATTTACGCCTTTTGTTAATTTCCCAACAATCGGTAGCCGAAGATAAAATTGTTGAACTTTGTCTCTAAAGAGCTCACTCCGCATGGCACGCTGAAATAAAATGATGCCAAGTATTGCTGCTATAAGAATGTAAATTCCATAAGACACCATAAAGTTACTAGTCGAGATGAGCATTCGTGTGAGTAATGGCAACTCTTGACCAAGGTCTTCAAATATTCCAACAACTTTAGGAACAACGACGACGACCAAAAGCACCACTACCGCAAAAGCGATGAATAATAAGGCAATAGGGTATACCAATGCACCGACAACACTTTGCTGAGTTTCCTGCTTGGTTTCTGTGTAATCTGCAAGTCTATCTAATACCGCATCTAGGTGGCCTGATTTTTCACCTGCCGCAATAGTGGCACGATACATTTCTGGAAAATCTGAGGAAAATTCACTCATAGCTTTCTCTAATGAATAACCTTCTGTGACACGTGACCTAACGCCCATAATCGTGCGCTTTACTCGTGGTTTTTCGGTGTGGTTGCCTATGGTTCGCAGCGATTCTTCTAAGGGCGTGCCAGAACGCACTAATGTAGACAACTGGCGTGTGAATAACGCTAAATCAGTCGAATTAAATCGACGCGCAAATATACTTCCGAAAGAAGATTTTCCTTTTCGTTCTCTAACTTGATTAATTGCAAGTGGATCAAACCCCTTAGAACGCAACTGCTGCCTTGCAGAGCGAGGACTTTCACCTTCAATGACGCCGCGTTTTTCGCGGCCAGCTGAATCTAAAGCAGTGTATTCAAAAGCAGGCATAATTTAGCTCGAGGTTTAGTATTCAACATCTTCTTTAGTCACACGCATGACTTCTTCAAGTGTAGTTACTCCCTCAAGCACTAGGCGTATGCCATCTTGTCGAATACTAGCTGTATGTTGGTGTGCATATCTTTCTAATTCTTGTTCCGCACCAATATCATGAATCATGCTACGCATCTTTTCGTCTATTGCTACTAACTCATAAATTCCTGACCGACCAGAATAACCTGTGTTGTTACATGCACTGCATGAACCAGGTGAATATATTTTAGGGGCATCTGGAAGATCTTTACCGATTTGTACGTTCTTGATTTGCTCAAATTCAACATCAGTAGCAGTATGAGAAACTCTGCATTCATTACAAAGCACTCTAACTAAACGTTGCGCAAGTACCGCCACTAAACTAGAAGATAATAAGAATGGTTCAACACCCATGTCTCGCATACGAGTAATTGCACCGACTGCCGTATTCGTATGTAGTGTAGAAAATACCATATGGCCCGTTAAACTAGCTTGTACAGCAATAGAAGCTGTTTCTAAATCACGTATCTCACCAACCATTACCACATCGGGATCTTGTCGTAGTATTGCACGTAATCCTCGTGCAAAAGTCATATCTACCTTACCGTTTACTTGTGTTTGACCAATACCGTCTATGAAATATTCTATTGGGTCTTCAACCGTAAGGATGTTTCTTTTCTTATCATTAATTTCACTTAATGCCGCATACAATGTTGTTGTTTTACCAGAACCTGTTGGGCCGGTTACCAAAACAATACCATGCGGTTTTTCGATAGCTTGTTTGATTTTATTGTGTAGATCGGTTTGCAATCCAAGGTGTTCCAAATCAAGTCTACCAGCTTGTTTATCTAACAAACGCAACACTACACGCTCTCCATGACCTGATGGTAGAGTGGATACTCGTACATCAACGGGACGACCAGCAACACGTAAAGAAATGCGTCCATCTTGCGGCAATCGTTTTTCTGCGATGTCTAATGCCGCCATAACTTTAATACGTGAAACAACTAATGCACCAAGGTTGCGTGGTGGTTGCAGTACTTCACGTAACACGCCATCAACACGCATGCGTACAGATAGTCTTGATTCAAAAGTTTCTATATGAATATCTGAAGCACCTTCTTTAACGGCTTGAGTAAGAAGGGCGTTAATTAATCGAATTATTGGAGCATCGTCATCTGCATCCATTAAATCTTGTGGTTCGGGTAATGCTTCGGCAAGACTCGCTAAGTCAAGATCATCTTCAAACCCTTCCATTAATGCTAACGTGCCAGTAGCACTATCATCGTATAGCTGAGTTAAAAGTTCATCAAACTCATCATCTGACAATGTTCGTATATTAAGTGGTTTGCCAACAAAACGACGCGCTTCTGCAAGAGAGGGAGGCTTTACATCTGGGCGTTGGAAAATCATTACACGACCGTTAATTTCATTGCCAATCAAAATGCCATGTCGTTTAGCAAAACTAAATGGTGGCCGGCGAGTTTCTCTTGGCGCTAATGATGGTTGTGCTTTTTCTGTTTCCATTTGAAATTATTTATTCATTAATCATCTATTATTCAAGAATAATTACATCTGAGTCTGTAGGAATAGAAATGTTTTCAGTTTGAATCTCTTCAATTTGAATGTCATTCACTTGCACATCATTAATATCTTCTATAGCGGTTGTCTCAACACTTGGAGACTGTTGAAGTAATTGATCAACAGACACTGGTGATGTTGGAGCTACTGTGTCGCCACCAGGTATTTGTGTGACCAATTCATCCAGATCAGGCAATAATTTTGCACCGTTTTTAATTAAGCCGCGCTCACTTATCTCAGATTCAATTTGTTTAGCTCTCAAAAAACTATATTTTGAATTTGTAGCATAGCTTCCAGTAGCCGCATCACGAATAATAACTGGATGAATAAATACCATTAAATTTTGTTTGTCATTTGTTGTAGAAGTTGCCTTAAATAAATGACCTAATAATGGAATGTCTCCCAACAATGGAACCTTTTGCACACTATCAGTGAATTCATCTTCTATTAAACCGCCAAGCACGATTGTTTGTTGATCTTTAGCAAGCACGCTTGTACTGATTGAGCGCTTATTAGTGATGATGTCACTTGCTACAGCCGAAGCGGAGAGGGAAGATGACTCTGTTTCAATATCCAGTTTTACACTATCACCCTCATTAATTTGCGGAGTAATTCGCAATGTAATACCTACATCTTCACGTTCAATAGTTTGAAAAGGATTTACTGCAGAATCAGTTCCAGAACCTGTATTGGTAAATTGACCGGTAATAAATGGTACGTTCTGGGCAACGACAATTTCCGCTTCCTCATTATCTAATGTCATTAGTTGCGGGGTCGACAAAATATTTGTTGCAGTATCACCCTCAAGTGCACGAATAAGTGCAGCGAATCGATCTTTGCCACTAAGCTTTGCAGCACCCACAAATGCACCGCTAGTGATTGCGCCAATAGGATTAGCTGCATCACCAAGCACACCGGTTAAATCTATTCCGCTATTTGGTAAGAGTGTTCCAAATGCAGGAGTTGTACCAGAAGATCGATCAGTTGGTACATAGGCAAATTCAACACCTAGATCTTTAGCAAGATTCGTTGATACTTCTGCAATCACCGCTTCTACCAGTACTTGAGCACGTCGCACATCTAACTGATTAATAATTCTGCGCAAACTATCAAACTTTGCAGGAGCTGCAGTAATGATTAACGCATTGTTCGTTTCATCTGCCTGGATATCAACATCTTGCGAACCAGCAGCTGATGTCGCAGCACCATTTGCGCCCCCTTGCTGTCCTTCTGCTTCAAATTGAGATACACCCAATAAGATGGGTGCAAGCTCTGACGCTTTTGCATACTTCAAAAATACAACTTGAGAATTACCCCCACCTTGTAACGGTGTGTCTAAGTGTGCAATCAAACCACGGATACGCAATCGTGCAGCATTATCGCCTGAGAGTAGAATACTGTTCGAACGTTCATCAGCTGCAAGGGTAGTGCCACCAGGAACTTGGCCTTGTGCATCTTGACGACTCATTGAATTAATTATTCTTACCACTTCAGATGCAGAAGCGTGATCCAATGGCACAACTTCTATTTCTTGGCTATCCGGTCGATCAATGCGATTAATAATAGAAATTAATCTTTGAATGTTTGCAGCGCGATCAGAAATTACCAACACGTTACTATTTGGATACGCAGCAAGGTGACCTTGTTGTGGCACAAGAGGGCGCAATATTGGAACCATTTGTGCAGCTGGTACATTTTTAATTGGTACTACTCGAGTCACAAGCTCATCACCAGTTGCTTGAGTATTTCCACCTCCCGTAACAACAGGACCTTGTTTAGCATTTACATCGGGTAAAATTTTAATAACTTCACCAACTTTAACCGCTGCATATCCATGCACCTGTAAAACGGAGAGAAAGACTTGATAAACCTCTTCACGATTCATTGAACGTGCAGACACTACAGTTACCTTAGCCTTCACACGTGGATCAACAATAAAGTTACGTCCAGTTGCTTCCGCTACAGTCTCAATAAATGAGCGAATATCTGCATCTTTCAGATTTAACGTTACACCTGTTTCTGCAAACACGGCACTTGGCGCAAATAAAATAGCGGCTACTAACAACGCTAGATAAAACTGAAACGCTTTAGTGCTTTGATTCAAGTTAAACTTATTTTTCATATAGTTATGTGGTTTAAACATTGTAATTGTTGTGTTTATTCAGCTTATCAGGATATCGCTATACCGCATAGAATATGCCTGTTGTTTATACACTAAATACATAATCTGCTAGTTGGCTTTCGATCTCTAAGTTGATTATTTCATGATCAATGGTGATCTTATGATTATTGACTCAAATCCTGAAATAATGTGATTTCAGTGCCTGCTCGAATAACGACCATTTTCACTTCAGTGGCGGATGAAAGAGCCTGCATAGCCTCTGGACCTTTATTAGGTGCATCCAAAACAATGTCATTTATGTTGATCACAACATCTTCAGGTTCTAAGCCAAGCTGGTAGAACATATCTGTATTCTTGCTAGGAGTAAGTTTATAACCCATGAACTTACCATCATCGTTATTATGAGGGGCTGCGTTGATAAATTCGGTTAAACGCACAGGGTTTTTCATTATTTCTTGGCGAAATTGTCCAACGGTTTCAAAGTCAGTAGCGCTAGCATCAGGTTTGGTTGGTTTGTTCGCTAGAGGTTTTGCGGTTGAAGTTAATTTTTTTTGATTGAAGCCTTTAGCGTTAGATCTAGGAAGACGCAAGGTTTCCATGCGGATGTCACGCTCTAATATGACCCGATCAGAAAAAACTGCATGTAATGTAGCTCCTCCAGGAACATCGTCACCAAGTGCATAATGCTTAATTTTGTTACCACCACTAGAAATGATCGCATACCCATAATCTTTATCGCCTGCTAATACACCCAACAATTTCAGGTTTAGAGTCGTTTCTGGAGCGTTAGCAACTTGTTTGGTAGATGAAATAGGGGCTGGTTTGCCCATGAGATGTAATTGTGCGACCTTGCGGTCATGGTTAGCTCGAGGTTGTGGTTTTACATTGGTATTAGCGGCTGAGGTAGGGGCGTTAATAATCTCATTTGAACTACCAGCAAAAAAGCCGACCACAACTTTAGCTAACGTTATTAAGATAAGAATGGCCAATGCAATGCTAACCCAGCGGGGTAGCTTCATTTCTATTTTAGGCCATAGGTTGGTTAGTGTTGCTGCAGCGTCCATATTTTATAAATTAATCCATGGTCCACTGTTTAGCTGAGTATATATTTTGTTCATTTATATCTATCTAATCAATCTACTTGACAGCAAAAGCATGGTTGCGTAACTTTCGCCGCCTCTGTTAAAGAAGAAATTCTTCTAATAGGGCGAAATTATTATGTCCCCATCGTCTAGAGGCCTAGGACACTGCCCTTTCACGGCGGCAACAGGGGTTCGAATCCCCTTGGGGACGCCATAATTCATATTATCAATGGGAATTATGAGTAGTTCTATTCAAACTGTTGCCAACACTATAACTCACTCATTAAACATAGAGTTTTCTACAGGGTTCAGATACTAATGCCCTGATGAGGGGTAGTAAATAGCTTATAGTTGGTGTGATCACTAACGTTATACGACAACACACTTTTGTTGCTCAATTAAACAGCTATCATTCAAAATAAAGGCCGCTATATTCTTGGCAATAATTATTTAGATCCTATAAAACCACTGTAAAACAATAGTTTATATAAGTTTATTCTACATGGCTAGATCTAAAACCTAATTTCAGCTTCATTTAACCATAATATTGTCGTGCTTTATTGAGTCCTAGTCGATAGAGATTGATGATCAAAATGTTAATATTATCTAAGTAGCCAATGAATAACTCAGTCTATAAATTGTATGATACGAAATTATAATTTCCGCAACGCCTTTAAAGAAAGACTCTGTCAAATATTCGATACGCTTGAATATCCTCGAAAGCATCCATTTAAAAAAGAAAAAAAAATAGCTTATCAGTCAACTGCTGAATTTGTTATTAATTCCTGCCCAAAGGCGATTGCTTGCAGGAGCCCTAAAAAATTAATGGAGTTATCGTTACGTAAAGTTACTTTAGATGGTGGGTACTTAGAATTTGGCGTCTGGAAAGGCGAGTCTCTTAGATACATAGCTAAACATGCACCCAATAAAAATGTGCATGGTTTTGATTCCTTTGAGGGTCTTCCTGAATCGTGGGTGCATAATGATGTAGGTACGTTTTCTGTTGGCGGTAAATTGCCGAAAGTACCTAATAATGTAACTCTTCACAAAGGATGGTTTGAAGACACACTGCCAATATGGTCAGCTCAAAACCAAGATCAAATTGCCTTACTGCATATCGATTGTGATTTAAATTCTGCAACTCAAACAATATTTGAAAACTTAGAGAAATTTATTGTAAGTGGCACAATAATAGTTTTCGATGATTACTTTAATTTTCCCAACTGGGAGGAGGATGGGCATGAAGTATTCACTCAGTTCCTTAATAAAACTGGTCATAAAGTGAATTATCTGGGTTATGCGTTTAAGGAGTTGGCAGTCGAAATTCAGTAGTACTGCATATTTCTTATACATAAATGTTACTTTAAAAATCAAAGTATTAGTTAAATAATTCATTATATCTTCATGATATATATGCAATTAGCATCTATTGCATTGCGATCTATCATTAATGTATATACAACAAGCTCCTCCGGAAGAGGTGTACCTATTAACTAGTATCTTTTGCTAGAGTTCCGATACATTAGTAAATTATAATATACTTGATAACTAACTTCGCTCTGGAGACATGATGCAAGATTCACTAGATATTCAAAAGATTGACCAAGAAACTTTAAATAAATGGTTTGACGAAAGACTAGAGCAAAAACTCCAAGAACGTGAAGATGCCAGAACGCCACAGTTATCTCTAATTGCAACAAAAGGCACGATGGATATGGCTTATCCTCCATTTATACTTGCTTCAACTGCAGCAGCTTTGGGATGGGAAGTTTCCTGCTTCTTTACATTTTATGGTTTGAACTTATTGAAAAAGGATCTTGATCTAGAAATTTCTCCCTTGGGCAACCCCGCAATGCCAATGAAAATGCCATTTGGACCAAATAAATATAAAAAAGTGCAATGGAACATACCAAACGCATTAAGCAGTAACATTCCAGGCTTTGAAAAATTTGCTACTTCTATGATGAAGCAAACTTTAAGTAGTAAAGGTGTTGCTAGCATTCAAGAATTGCGTGAATTAGCCATTGAAGCAGAAGTTAAAATGGTCGCTTGCCAAATGACTGTAGATTTATTTGGTTTTGATAGGGAAGAATTTATTGATGATGTAACGGACTGGGTAGGTGCAGCATCATTCTTACCAGAAGCACAAAAATCTGATA
>JBGCDX010000030.1:0-7468 GCA_045105815.1 Gammaproteobacteria bacterium | reverse complement strand
TAGATCCACAACAGTTTAAGATTGACTTGAAAGAAAATTGCCCTCATTTTGGTAACGCACTTCTTACTACTGCTGAGACTATTCAGCTTGGTACGCGAGTGTTTAATGCTGGTGGGGTAAGTTTAACGAAACGAATTTATGAGGGTACTGTCTATAAGTTATTGTTTCAAATTAAAGATGAATGCATGGACTTGAGTGATGCTTTGCAAGTGGGTTTACGTAAAGCTGCTGAGTCTGAAGATCATCATGACCAAGCATGGGCGTTGCGTAATGCATTGGATCTAATTATGGGTGGGCCACCACTAAAGCCGCCCGGCGCCCAATAAACATTTTAGTAAATATCACTATTGAATGAATGATTCTAACTAAACCTATAAAACTATACTGCTTATTCATTATTCAAACGCTTTTTTTTGTGCCAGCGAGCTATGCTGGTGAAGTTGTTCCTACAGATAAAGAGAGTTTTGCACAAGAATACGAATATTTAGGGACGTTATTAGAGAAAGTACAGAATGAAGAGACTGCAAGATTGTACAAACCGCAGATAATTAATGAGCTTGAAAGAATACAATCAAGCGTTGGAAGGTATAATGACTTTGAGTCGCTTTCTCCTTTTGATAAAAAACTATTTGTGAGTAAATTTCAAAATAATAATCTACATTGCGGTTATGTAACCAAGGTTATGAGTGAGCGTAGAAGACTCTTGCTTAATAAAGAAGCAAAAAATGAATTAGGGTCTATCCTAGATCAATTGATACAGTAACTATTAAAAAAAATATTTAATTTCTAATAAATGATCATTTCATATGATCATGCCTTATGTCAGTATCGGTTATGCTAATTTTCGCTTTGCTCTCGTTTTTAAAATTTTGTCTTAGGCTGGTTTTTGTTTCGATCATAATCGCTTCCACTTCATCTTGCACATTGTTACTACTTAATGGCAACTTAAGTTTGGGGAGTTATGAGTCTAAAAGTCATACTTTTAAGTGTAAATTACCAGGTGGTGCGTTAAGTAAAAAAGTAAAGGTTGAGGACCGAGGCAATGAACTTGGTGAAACAGTTACTTTCTCGCTGGGGATTGGGTTGTTGTGGCGAATAGATCATTTGTATATAGGTAAACACAAATTAGCAATGCTTGATATTTCAGCTGATAGAAGGCAGCAATTAGATTTAGCTAAAGATAATTATATGAGCTTGTATTTAGCGCAGCATGCGGAAAAAGTAGAAGTAGAGTGGGAACAATATGTGGTGGTTGATAAAGCAGAACTGCTGCTTGCTAATACATTTGTTAAGTGGGGTGAAAATCAAGAAGAAAGGGAATTGCTCTTTTCGGTGGATGGTGATTACTTAAACGTAATTCATTATGCACAAAATGTATCTAGTAACTTACAGTCATTTACTACGGGAGCAGTTGGTTTTTATAAAGGCTGTGAATTTAAATGAGCGCTATTAATTAATGTTCAATGTAAATGTTTGTTAGTTCGCACTCACAGTACGCGAACTCGCCCAATGCCTTAGTTGTTCAACTTTTTCTGCCATCACTACCGATAGTGGTTTAGTGCTTAATAACTCTTCTAATAATTGAATTTGCTTTAATGGCGAGCCTTCAGCATGAGCGGCATAAAGTGAAGACACGACAGCTTGTTCTATTTCAGCTCCTGAGAACCCTTTGCTAATCAGTGAAAGCCTATCCAGATCAAAATTTTCTTCAGAGATATCACGTTTATTTAAATGAATGCGAAATATTTCTTGTCTCGTTTCTTGGTCAGGTAAATCTACGAAAAATATTTCATCTAAACGACCTTTGCGTATAAGTTCTGGAGGCAGGGCTTCAATATTATTTGCGGTAATGGCTAAAAATACGGGATGTTTGCGTTCAGCCATCCAAGTTAAAATTGTACCTAGTACTCGATCACTTGTGCCGGTAGTGTCATCGCCAGAGCTTATGCCTTTTTCAATCTCGTCGATCCATAAGACACAAGGTGACATTACTTCGGCTGTTTTAATTGCCTCACGAAGATTTTTTTCGGTTTCACCAATAAATTTATTAAATAGGCTGCCCATATCCAAGCGTAATAACGGTAGCCCCCATACGCCGGCAATAGCTTTAGCAGTGAGGCTTTTACCGCTACCTTGTACACCAATTAGCAAAACTCCTTTCGGCCGATCTAATCCTTTTGGTGGGTTCTCAGAGATAAAAATTTCTTTGCGATGCGCTAACCATTTCTTTAATTTTTTCATACCTGCAACATCTGAAAACTTGGCAGTGTCGTATTCAAAAGACAAACCATTGTCTTTGCTCAGTAAACGATATTTAGCAGACATGATTTCTGGTAGATCTGATGTAGTCAATGCACCATCTTCAGCAATTGCACTACGTGCTAGTCTCCGTACATCTTGTTCGGGTAATCCAGTCAAATTTCGTGCTAATAGTTCAACTACATCGTTATCTTGAATAACATGATGACTAGTATTTTTACCTTGCCAACGAATAGCTTCCTGAATAACAATATTAGAAAGTTCTTTGGTGGTGGGCAGACGTAACTCAAAGTGTGCGACAAATTTTTCTAACTCCGCTGGTATTTTCAAGTTATGGCTTACAAATACCAATGTATTTGGGTTTTCGTCATACTGGAGGGCAATTTCTTTAATCGTGCGCACATTAAAGGGGTCTTCTATATACGGGTGAAAATCCATAAACAGATAGATCCCTGACTTAGAGCCGCCACGAATATGTCGCAATGCTTCTAGTGGCTCCTTATTAAAGGCTTGTGGCTGCATGTCTTGGATATCTATTCTTTGCAACCCTCCTGTTACTGCCCACTTATAGAGTTGGCTCGGAAACTCAACTACTAATTGAGTAAATAGCTTAAGCACTTGGGCTTCATCATGGGTTTCTATGACCACAATTGGAGTTTTAGATTTAATTAAGATCTTAAGGTCATTTAGCCCATGCATTTAACAGTGCCTTGAATTTAGAAATTGAATATTTTTATGTGTACTGTGTGTTTTAGCATCGAATTCAATAATTATGCAAGAAATTGCATGCTCAAGTGTGTGATAAGGTGGATTATCAGAGAGGTTGGTAGAGTTAATTAAATTAGATGCTGGTATTACTTATCTAATCATTCATTTGTCTTCTTGGCTTTTTTAATTTCTTTGCGATACTTTAGGATTATATTTAATGCTCAGGAAAACAAAAAGTTTACTTAAATAATGGAAGATCTAGCTAATAAAGAGTTACGAGAAATTCGTATAAACCCAATTGTCCCAACTGAGTCAGTGCTGGTTTCTACCGCACGCGGCCTGCGCCCAAGAAAAGATGAAAAGCCTTTAGAGACTAGTAGCGAGTCTAGGGTAGAGAAGTGTCCTTTTTGCAAAGGCAATGAAGATAAAACACCACCAACAATAAGTAGTTGGCCAAGTGAGGATGAATGGAGCATCAGAATTGTTGAAAATTTATTCCCAGTACTAAGTGATCGACAAATATCCAAAAATCTAAGTTTTGGTTTGCAACATGTCATCGATGGCTATGGTCGTCATGAAGTTGTAATTGATCATGATAATCACTCCATACATGTGGATCATATGTCGCAGGAGCACTTACATGCTTTATTCAAAACCTATCGTGATCGTATGCAAGTACTTTATGATAGTGATTCACGCATTAAATACGTTTTAGTCTTTAAAAACTTTGGTCCTGCTGCGGGAGCAAGTATTGCGCATACACATAGCCAAATTGTTGCTATGCCTGTAGTACCAGAAAATGTGGCGACTGAACTACAGCATTCATTTGCACATTATGAAAAATATAATCAAAATATATTTTCACATCTCGTAGATGAAGCACTTACTTTTGAAGCTACAATCTATGATCGTGAGTCAGGTGAAGTGCGTCGCAAAATAGATGTTGGGCAGTATGTAATCGAAAAAACTAAACGATTTATTGCTATTAAGCCTTTTGCCAGTCGTTTTGAATGGGAGGTTCAAATATATCCTTTGTTTTCACAAGCTGATTATTTAGAGTGCAGTGATGAAGATCTAGAAGATTTTGCTGGGCTACTTAAGCGTACGATGTTGCGGTTAAACAAGGTTATCGGCGGTGCCCAATACAACTACTTTTTACATTCCATTCCACATGGTGATGAATTTAAAAAACATGCTGATAGTTATCAATGGCACTTAGAGATATGTCCACGCACCAGTATTCCAACTGGCTTTGAATTAGGGTCAGGTTTGTTTGTAAGTACAGTTAGCCCGGAAGATGCTGCAAAAGAACTGCGTGAAGTGAATATTGAATAAGTGAAGTAAAGTGAATTGCTAACTCAGTCAGGTAAATAGAGAGCTTAGTCGCGGTGATAGCCGTAACAAATAAGCTAGTAAGATGTAATTACTAGCTTATTCTTGTAAAAGTTTACATATCTGCGCCAACAAGAGGTAATAACTTAGCAAGATCATAACCAATAAGTGCGTCCACCTTGTTGTCTATTTGGTAAAATCTTAATACTTGGTTTTTGGGTAGTACTTCTTGAAACTTACCTAGATAAATTTGCTTGATCTGTAATTCTCTGCCTTGGATTCTAAAAATTTTCGCAAGCATATTTGATGCACTTTGTTCAGAGATAGTATTGTCTTTATATTTTGAGTTATATTTTTGAATTAGTTCATACTCGTCTTTTATAATGCTATCTAATTCTTTTTCGTAGTCTGAATATACTGCCCAAAATACTTCGTCTTGGTTACCTGTAAACTCCATTGAATTAGCAATCATGGTTTTCTTTTTCTCATTTAATTCCATGAGAGCATTCTCTAAGTCATTTGCAAATACAGGTGTACTGACTAATATGAATGCGCTAAGTAGAGTGATTAAAAATTTCATTGTTTCTCCGAAATAGAAATGAATAAATATAATAAAAGAATAAGTATGGTGTTGGTATGGTTAATTGTAGGTTTTGTAACTTACTCTAAATAACGTGCTATATAGAACAGGGACTAGTAGTAAGGTTAAAAAGGTAGCAAATAAAAGACCGAATATTATAGTTACCGCCATGGGTCTAAACATTGCGGTTCCGCCCCACCATAGTGGCATCATACCTAAAACAGTAGTGGCGGTTGTAAGTAATATTGGACGCACTCTTTGCAAGCAAGCATCTATTACTGCTACAGCTTGTTGTTTCCCTAATTCTTCAATTTCAATTTTAATACGATCAATTAGTACAATGGCATTGTTAATGATAATGCCTGCTAGAGAAATTATACCTAGTATCGTAAAAAAGCCTATAGAAGAGTTGGCAACAAGCAGGCCAAAGGTAACGCCGATAATACCTAAAGGGATGGTTGCGAATATAATTATAGGTCGTCGAACTGAGTTAAATTGTGCGACGAGTAATAATAGAATGACCATGCCAGCAATTGGCATTTTAGCGGCTATAGAAGCATTACCTTTATCGGCTTCTTCCGTTTCACCACCTTCATTATAGTAATAATCATTAGGCCATGACTTTTGGGTTTCTACTAACCATGGCGTTAGATTATTGTTTACATCCGTGGCGGTAGCTCCTGGGTGCAGCTTTGCTTTGAGTGTGATGGTGCGGTCACGATCACGACGTTCAATCATACCGGGTTCAAAAACCAGGCGTACATCAGCGACTTGTTTGAGTGGGACAGATTTACCAGTAGCTTCTGAATACACACTTGTACCGTCTAACTTACCAATGTCTTGTCTATCTGCTGCAATAGAACGCAAAGTAATGGGTATTAATTTGTCATCTTCACGAAATTCTGTCATCTCAATGCCGGTCAAACTCGCTTTTAGTGAATAGGCCACATCATCACTGGTCACGCCTGCGCGTCGAGCACGTTCTTGATCCACATCTACTAAAAGTTTTTTGGTTTGTTTGCCCCAAGAATTCTTTATTGTGGATACTTCTGGTTGGGAGTAAAGATACTCAGTTATCTCTTCAGCAATGGTGTATAGCGGTTTAAAATCTGGACCAGAAAGGCGGATCTGAATTGGATAGCCCACGGGCGGTCCATTCTCAAGTCGGCTTAATCTTAAATTTAAGTCTGGGTATTTTTCTGCGGCATAGCGTTCTATCCCCTGGATGACTTTATCAACATCTTTTCCAGTGATTGTATTAGCAATTAAAAAAGCATTAGCAGGATTGGGATTTGGTGGGTCAAGACCTAAGGCTAGACGTGGGCCACCACTACCTATGAAGGTTAACCAGTTTTCTATTAAGGGCGCACCTTTTTTAGGTTTATAAAAAGTATCATTTATATATAGATCAATGTCTTCAACTATTGCTTGGCTTGTTTCAATAGAAGTGCCTAATGGCATTTCAAGTGCACCATTGAAGACTGGGTCTTCAGATGGCTCAATAAATATAACCTTTACAAATGCAATCCCTTTGATAGCAGCAAAAAATAATGCAAATACGATCACGCCAAATAGTAATTTATGCTTTAGAGAAAACAACAATAGACTTTTGTATGCCATATACAAGGGACTTGAAAATTCTTGTTGGTTTGTGCCCTTATTTTTCTGTTTTTTCTTGCGCATGGAAAAGGCTGCAAGCATCGGTATTAGTGTCATAGCAACACACCAAGACACTAGTAAGGTGATAGTTACTACATAAAAAATATCAGATGTATATTCACCAACTGCTGATTCCGCTAATGCTATAGGCATGAAAGCAGCACTGGTGGTGAGTGATGAAGTAAGTAATGGTAAAAATAGTTCACGACCAGAATCAATTGCAGCATTAATGGCAGATAAACCAGATTCAAACTTAACGATAACAGATTCGACCATAACTATAGCGTTATCTACTAAAAGTCCTAAAGAGATAATTAATGCGGCTAGTGAAATCTGATTAATGGTTATTCCAAAAACTTGCATGACGTAAACAGCGATCACCATTGCAACAGGAATTAGTGTGGCCACTACAACACCAGTTTTAAAACCTAGGAATAAAATTACTACCACACAAACAATGCCCACTGCTTGTAATAGACTAAGAATAAAGTTATCAATATTGGCCTCAACCAAATCTGCTTCAAACCATATTTTTTCTATTTCAACACCCCAAGGGTAAAGCGCTCGTATGCTGGGCATAATCAGATCTAATTGAGCGCCTAGCTTTGTAATATCACCGCCATCACGCATCGAGATGCCGATGGCTAATGTAGACTGGCCGTTTGCTCTGGCAACACTAGAAGGTGGGTCTTTATAATCTCGATAGATATTGGCAATATCGCCTAGGTACACCACACCACCATTTGGAATCTGAATGACAGTAGTGCGCAAGTCTTTGATTGATTCAAAGTTGCCGGTTGGCTCTAAGACGATACGCTCTCTGCCAGTGAGGACATCGCCGCCAGACGATAAAATATTAACCGTGCTGAGTACGCTGGAAAGTTGTTTGGGAGAAATTCCAAGCTCAGCAAGGCGAGCGTTGTTATATTC
>JBGCDX010000029.1:0-9053 GCA_045105815.1 Gammaproteobacteria bacterium | reverse complement strand
ATACTAGTAGATGATGCTGAAATTAATTTAGCGACACCGATTGCTAATGGTGCGGGAACGAGTAATTTGGTTGGTGAATATGAAGATCCAAATGTAAATATTCTCAGCCTACAAGCGGTTTATAAATTTTAGATCTGTCTTGTTTTAGTTAACTCAATCTATAAATTAGTCTGCTGATAATTCAATTAGCAGGCTAATTCCAAACATTCTGTGTAGTACAGATATAATTCTATACATCAATTACACCTTGTCCTTCCTCTAAATGGGTGGCATTTAGATCTAGATTTGCCGTAATTTATATACATTGTGGCCACACATTGTAAATTTGTGAAACAAGTATGCTCAAACTTGCACGAACTTCGAAAACCTCACATTTAATAAGACAGAAATCATATATTATCCACAATTGAATAATACAATTACATCGGTTAATTATTAATCTACCCTTAGATTGAGCTTCTTGGCCTTTTGTTCAAAAGAAAAATTTTTATGACATCGGATTTATCTATGAAGGCTTTTACGAATAACTGTAAACCCAAATTATTCCCAATATTTCTATTACTAACGCTTTACTTGCTTACAGCTGGAAATATTTATGCTTCGGATGCCACCGCAGATATTCAAACTACACCTATAGCAGCGGGAAACTCGAGCTATACAGAAGGTGGCGATACATACACCTTTGGTAACGGAAATGACTTGAGCCTTACTGGAGTGTTGGGTGCCAGCGGCCGTCAATATAACTTAACCCCCCTTACAAGTCGTGTAGTGTTAAATAGAGTAGATAATGCAACGGTTGCAGGTGGTCCTAGAAGCAGAATTTTTACAGAAAGATCTGGCGGTGTTGGTACTTTTAATTTCGAAGGTTCTTTGCCTGGTACACCTGGAAATGTCAGCATGGTTGATGTGCTTGGTGGAACTATTATTAATCGTGGTGCATTAGATTTATTTTTGAACGTTGATACGGGGGCTGAGTTAGCCGGTAATATAGAAAGAGTTGATTATATTTTTGATGCAGGAATACAGGCACCCTCTACAGTGGCATTGCTTGTTGAAGGTGGTCACTTATATATAGAGAAGAATGCTAACAATCCTGCTCAAATTGCTGCGATCACTAGTATTGATGCTTTTGGTGTACCAACAAGTTACGGCCCATTATTTTCAATTGGTACAGGACTCATTCAAGATGCAACGATTAATGGTGCTGCAAATACTTTTGGATGGTCGTTTTTATTTGATGAAGCTCCTGTAGGAATAAATTACACAGCAGGTGCAAATCCAACTAGAACTCGTGATTCAAATGAAGAAATTGGTGGGGCCATAATTACGTTTTCAGATTTGGGTTTAACCACGGGTCAAACTTATTTCGGTGTATCTTATTTCGATGGAAGCATATCTCAAGCAGACGTAGATTCTAACGCAGTTAATCTTGTTACATTAGCCGGATTTGATACCGCTACAGTAGGTGGTGTTGGGCTTGCCGGTGGTGCTGATTTTGGTGGTGGTTTGGGTGGGTTTCTTTTAACTGCTAATGCTGCTGCAGATACGTCCTCCATTGAGCTTGTGAAATCGGTAACGGCAGTTGCGGATACAAATACCAGCACCGTGTTTGGCGATGCGGGGGATACCGTAACGTATGAATTTACAGTAGAGAACACAGGCAACACATCACTTGCCGCGATCACGGTGAATGACACGGGTCTTGCGGCGTTACCTGGAACGCCAGGTGCTTTTGTACCTAATGGCGCCTTTGATGGCGACTTAGCAGTGGGCGAAGGGCCAGTAGTAGTGGGTACCATCACGTATGTTTTAGATGCCGCGGATATAACGACCGGTTCAGTTACGAACACGGCAACGACGCAAGCGACAGCGGTGGCAACGCTTGCTGGTGGTGCTCCTGATCCTGGTACGCCTATCGGTGTAGCCAACGCAGTAACGGATGATAGTGATACGGGTACCGAGCCGACCGCAGTGGATGGCACAAACGGAAATGTAGTGGATGTTGTAGATCCTTCTGCTGAAAACACAGACGGTGTAGCGGGTAATGATGGTGACGAGCCCACGGTTCTGACATTAGACAACATGCCATCTCTCAGTACAGTGAAAGCGGTAAGTACAATAACTCCACCAGTAAACAATGGTGATGGCACATTTAATGTAACGTATGAATTAATTATTCAAAACACAGGTGCTATACCCCTAACTAATATTGAATTTACAGATTTACCAAGCGCTGATTTAATTTCAGCAACGGTGAGTGTAGTAACACAACCTACGATCACTGGTGGCACAGTACCGGTTGGGAATCGACCCAGCACGGATAATTATCCAGCATTATTTCCGGGTACCGATGGAACAATTGCACCAGGTGAAACAATCACCGTAAGTTACGTGTTGCAAGTGGATCCAACTCTAGCAGCAGATCCAAATGCAATGACCAACCAAGCAACCGTTACAGGTGAAGATCCTGCAGTACCGGGGGTCGTTGCAGCCACAGATGATAGTGATAGTGGTACTGATCCATCTAACGATAATCCAGGTGCACCAGGTAATGGTACCGGACCAAACCCTAATGATGATCCAACCCCGCTGTTTTTGGCAATTGGAGATAATATAATACTACTTTCTAAACAAGCATCACGTAACGAAGTATCTATAGGTGATGTGGTTCAGTACACACTAGAACTACAAAACCAACAAGCTACAAATATTGTAGATGCGGATGTTATTGATAATATTCCAGGTGGTTTTCAGTTCGCTTCAGGCTCTGGTTTGTTAATACGTGCAGGTGCAGATAATGCAATTGATACATCAGACGATGTTGCAGTTTCAATTGAGCCTACTGGCGGTGACCCAATTACGTTCAATAATATTGATTTGGCTGCAGGTGAAACGATATTAATTCGTTACTTCTTGCGAGTATCGTCTGGTGTGGTTGAGGGTGATTACACTAATACTGCTCAAACCTTTGGGGCGGCTGCAAATGCAATCAGTAATACAGCCAATGCAACAGTGCGTGTTGTTCAAGACCCAATACTCCAGAAAACTACCATAATTGGTAAAGTTTTTGCTGACCTTAATGAAGATGGTTGGCAAGATGAAGGTGAATTTGGTCTTCCGGGTGTGCGAATTGCAACAGTTGAAGGATTAATAATAGAAACAGATCAGTTCGGTAGATATCACTTAGCGGATGTAGATGGTGGTCGTTGGGAGCGTGGTCGCAACTTTATTATGAAAGTTGATGCTGCGACATTGCCAGAAGGATCTGAGTTTACTACTGAAAATCCACGCGTATTGAGAATTACGCAATCTTTGATGAGTAAGTTTAATTTTGGTGTAAAACTTCCACCACAACAACTTATGCAGAAAGTGGAAGAAATGTTAAATAGTAAAGAAGTAATTGAAGTGAAAACGCTTAGCAATATTGTTGAAGCTGTGCGCTTTAATTCTGGTAAATCTGATATACCGGATAGCTATATTGATTCTTTGCAAAGAGTAGTTGATCTGTTATCAGATAAAGAAGTAGTTAATGTAGAAGTCATTGGGCATACAGATACCGATGAGTTATCTGATAATGCAAGCGCCATATATGGCGATAACTATGGTCTGTCTAATGCTCGTGCAGAAGAAGTGGCTAAAGAAATACAAAAATTACTTAATATCTCCCCTAATAAATTCGAAACTAAAGGATTTGGTCCAGACAAACCTGTTGCAAGCAATGCAACTGAAGCAGGTAAAGCACGTAATCGTCGCGTAGAGGTTCGAGAAACTCATGAAAACACGGTTTATGAAGAGTCTGCTAAATCACAAATTGTTAATCGCCAAGTGTCTTTGCCAAATGGTGGTCAAATATGGGCTATCGAAGATCCATCTAAACAAGATCCTCGCTTAGATGTCTTATTTCATGAACCTATCGTAATACATGAAGGTCAAGTGAAGGATGCTATAAACTTTAGTATGTATAGCAATTACCTTGCATTTGTTGACCGTTGGCAAGTAGAAATATATCGAGATAACAATGTTGATATTGTTCAACCTATTACTGTACTAAAAGGCAATGTTGCCAACTTGAACGGTACGCAAGAATGGGATGCTAGCGAGTTGAGAGCACGAGACATGCGTGAGGATTCGCTTTGGTATGTATTACGGGTATTTGATAAAGAAGGTAGACAAGACTCAACAATAGCCAAGCGCTTAGGTATTTCTTCAACCACTATTCCAGGTGTGGGTTTCCAGGAAGAAGTTGATCATGATGCTTTAGCTCGTAGTATCTATTCCCAATCCAGTCTGGATAAACAAACCATCCCGTTACAAGGGTCACGTGTAAGGGTTAATGGTAGAAATATTGAACTTGGTAAAACATTGTCCATTAATAATGTAATAGTGCCGGTAAGTGATACAGGTAGTTTTGTTCATGAACAACACTTTCCTATAGGTGAGCATGCTCTTAATATTGCATTAATAGATACAACTCAAAATGATCAAAACATAGAGCGTGAGTTAGCCGTAAAAGTTGATGGAAAATATATGTTCCTTGTTGGTCTAGCTAACTTAACAGTCGGTGAAAATAGTTTGGGTGGAAATGTTGAGGCCTTAGGTGACGACGATCACTTCGATGAGGATGTATGGGTGGATGGAAGACTAGCTTTCTATCTGAAAGGCAAAGTTAAAGGTAAGTATTTAATTACTGCACAATTGGATACTACTGAGGCTGAACTTAACGACCTTCATGATCGCATTGATGATGAAGATCCAACGGCGATCTTTAGACAACTTGACCCAGATAAATATTATTCTGTCTACGGCGATGATTCCACAACAATTGATGATACAGATAGTCAAGGCATGTTCTATTTGCGAGTTGATTGGGACAAGAGCAGTGCATTGTGGGGTAACTATAATACTGATTTAACCGGAACCGAGTTTGCGCAATATAATCGAAGTTTATACGGCGCAAAAATAGAGCATCGAAATGTGAATACCACTCAATTCGGTGAAAATAAACATGAAGTTCATTTGTTTGCCTCAGAAGCTCAAACTGCTGCTGCACATAACAGCTTTAATGCAACAGGAGGTTCGCTTTATTACTTGCGCGACACGCAAGTTGTACAAGGATCTGAGAAAATTTGGGTAGAAGTTCGCAGCCGGGATACCGAACAAATAGTTGAAAATTATGTTCTAGAACATGGTCAAGACTATGATATTGATTATTTGCAAGGTCGTATCATATTGACACGTCCATTAACTCAAATAGATCTGGGTTCAGGTCCAAGTATTATTAAAGATGCTCCGCTTGAAGGAAACGATGTATTTCTGCTCGCAGATTATGAATATCGTCCTGATGCATTTGAAGCAGATGATCTAACCGTAGGCGCACGTGGTAAAGCTTGGGTTAATGATTATATTGCTTTAGGTGGCACCTACGTGGATGAAGAGCGTGATGGCCTGGATTACGAGCTTAAAGGTGCAGATGTAACACTGCGTGCTGGTAAAGGTACGTATTTGAGGTTTGAATATGCTGAAAGTGATGCACAACAAGCTGCTAATAGTTTTGCATCCGCTAATGGAGGCATTAGCTTTAACAACTTTAACCAACAAGTATTGCTTGGTAATACTGATACGGATGGAGAAGCTATCGGTTTAGAAGGACGTATTAATCTTGCTGAAATCACCAATAGTCAGGAAGGTTTTGTAATGGCATGGTACAAAGATCGTGACGAAGGGTTCTCATCTGTTGCACGTTTGGATGATGGAATTGAAACAACTGATGTGGGATTACATGCAGAGTGGCAAGCTTCAAGTGCGTTACAACTTTCCACCAAGATTACTAATCTAGATAAAGAAGATCTAAGAGATGAGTTAAATGCCAGTATCCAGGCAGATTATGGTTTAACCGATAAGTTATCACTAGGTGCAGAAATCAATTATGAAGATATTGATGATAAAACCATTGCAGATCTTGATGGAGATGCAATTTTAGGTGGTCTCGCATTACGCTATAAATTAAGCGATCAAACTGATATCTATACAAGCGGCCAAGCTGTCTTGAGTGATAGTGGGGATTATGAAAGTAATGCGCTGGCGACGGTTGGCGTGAGCAAACAGGTTAATCATAAGCTTGCACTTAAAGGTGAAGTGGCTACAGGTGACCGCGGTGATGCAGTAATTCTTGGGGGTGAATATGCCATTACACCTAATATGAATCTAAGTTTAAATGCCGGATTTGGTAGTGGTGCTACGACAAGTGTGGGTAGCAATTACACCACATCTAATGGATTAGAGCTTTATGGAAGCTACGCGGTAGATCCTGATCGTACCGATGGTGGTAACAACATGTTCACGTTTGGTAGCCGAAGGCAATATCAAAATGGGCTTTCAATTTATAGTGAAAGTCAGTTTGGTGAAGGCGATCAAGAGCAAAGTGCAGCTAGAACGTATGGATTGGATTATGACTTGACTGATCAATGGAGAATAAGCGCTTCAATGCAAACTAATGACCTAGAGCGCGATGCAGGCGATATAGATCGTCGGGCCGCTACGATAGGCGCTAGTTTTAAAGGTAAGGAAATTAAATTTGGCTCTGTACTAGAATATCGAGAAGATGATGATCAAGCGCTCAATAGTGATAATACACAATGGGTAACTTCAAACACTATTGAATGGCAAAGGAGCGACAGTCTAAAACTGTTAGGTAAACTTGATCTCTCAACGACTCATAGTGATGCGAGTAAAAACGATGAAGGTAAATATGTAGAGTTAGACTTAGGTTTTGCGTATCGTCCAGTCGGAAATGATCGTTGGAACATATTAGGTAAATATACCTTCTTATATGATCTTGCTGTAACCGGTCAAGATACTGCGCAACCTGATGAACGTAGTCATATCTTCGCAATAGAAGCACTCTATGATCTTAATAATCAATGGGAACTGGGTGGAAAGCTTGCATATAAAGCGGGTGATACAAGGTTGCAAAGAGGTAGTGGTCCTTGGTTAGAAACAGGCGCCCATCTAGCCGTTGCAAGAGCGCGTTACCATGTGATTAAAAACTGGGATGCACTTTTAGAATATCGCTGGTTAGAAAGTGAAACTGAAGATGATGAAAAACATGGAGCCCTGGCTGCGCTTTACCGACACGTTGGCCAACACATGAAGATTGGTGCAGGTTACAACTTCACTGATTTCAATGATGACCTAACTGACAATGATTATGATAGTGATGGCATATTTATTGATGTAGTTGGTAAATATTAAAGAGAAATCATTAAACCCTTCGGTTTTATATCGAAGGGTTTTTAAAATACTATCTTGTTTTAACGTGGTAAAAGTTTAATCGTGTTGGTTTGATGTTAATAATTCATAAATAATCCCCACAATAAATCCCTCATATAAATTGTAGTTTTTAGGCTATTACAATCTTTTAAATTATTTTTTGTCATAAATATTAGTGCGTTAGTTAAAATGAATTAGTGTTAACGATGTTACGTTCTATTATTTAAAATAATTGTTATAAACAGATAAAGTAAATTATCATGTAGTTCTGATAAGTGGACAAATAATCCACATAAAAAAATAAAAATAATCAGGACGGTGAGAAGGATATGAGAGCGATTAAATTCGTTTCTCGTTTGTTATTGGTATTTATATTAGCTTTTGCTTCTACAAATGCATGGTCTTATAGCGAGACTAACGTAGCAGATAGGTTAACTGGAGAAAAATTGGAACAATCGTCAATTTTAATTGACGATGTAAGCTTGTGGCCAACGTCTGATGAAATATTAGTTGCCAACAATGATGTTTTGCCAAGTGCAGACATCTCTCTCAATGTATATCTAAATGCTCAACCATCTGTAAATGACCATGTAACAGTAGTCGTTAGGGTTCGCAATCATGGGCCGGATGATGCAGTTATTTCAGCTGCAACTGTAGTGCCAACTGGTTATCGAAATATTTATAAAATTGAAAGCGGTGGGGTTTTGCATGGAAATGTTGTTACATGGGAAAATTTTTCAATACATTCAGGTGAAGTGCTGGATTTAACATTTAGAGTGCAAGTTAATGAGCCTACAGGTTCAATAGATGAATATAAGCTTGTCGGACAAATTACAAAAAGTGATAAGTTAGATCCTGATAGTAGTCCAAATAACGATAACGGTGATCAAAGCGAGGATGATGAAGACTTTGCTTCAATAACACCATTAAGTAATGTTGCAGATTTGTCACTACACAAAGATGTTGATATATCAAACCCCTTAATTGGAGAAACCGTAACCTTTACAATAAGAGTAAATGATGCGGGTCCTAGTGGCACGGATTATGCCTTAGAAGATATTATTCCATCTGGTTTCAGTAATATCTCGAATATAAATAGAGGTGGAGTTCTTAGAGGAAATAAAATTAGATGGGGTGGGCAATGGATAGATGCACATCAAACGCAAGAATTTACATTCACGGCTACAGTGGATGCGCCAGATTGCAATGCAGTAGATCAATATAAAAATATTGCTCAAATTACACATAATGATAGACCTGACCCTGATAGCACCCCGAACAACGATGACGGGGATCAAAGTGAAGATGATGAAGACTTTGCTATTGTTACACCAAATACCAATATCTGTGATCAAGTTGCAGATCTATCACTACATAAAAGCGTAAACAATCCTACCCCGAACATTGGCGACACGGTCACGTTCACACTGAACATTGCCAACGCAGGTCCGGATGCGGCGACCAATGTTGGTATTAGTGATGTCATCCCGGCGGGCTACACCAACATCGCAAACATCAGCAGTGCGGGGATACTAAATGGCAACACCATTACATGGATGTTTACCGACTTGGCGGCGAACGACAGTTTAACGGTTACGTTTACCGCTGACGTATTGGCACCGACGGGTGCAGCAAATGAATATGTAAACACCGCCCAAGTGAGTGCCAGTGATCAACTGGATCCAGATAGCACCCCGAACAACGATGACGGGGATCAAAGTGAAGATGATGAAGACAATGCCGTGGTCACCCCTAATGTTGGACAGGGCACTGCCGATCTCTCG
>JBGCDX010000028.1:0-38693 GCA_045105815.1 Gammaproteobacteria bacterium | reverse complement strand
AATAAATTTTTTTACTGAGATAGATCAATGATCATTAAGAACAACTTGGATACGTTCGATAAAGTCTCTTTCTACAATTGGTTGCTCTATAAAATCAATTGCTCCTGCCTGAATTGCTTCAACTGCTGTATTCACACTATGTCCGCTTTCGGCTAACACAACAACTGGGGTTGAAAGACCATGCTCACGCATTTTCTTAATTAAAGTAATACCATCTGAGTCATTTACATGAATCTCAGTAATTAAACATGCCGGCGCCTCTGAAATAGGTTCGTTAATAAATTCATTTGCGTCCTCAAAAGTTTTTTTTTTTTTTTTAAGCTTGCCCAGTAATTGCACAAGCTGATTACGCAACTCATTATTACTAATAATAAGATGAATAGGCTTATTTTCTACTGAGTTCCAAATCATTGAGCAATATTCATATTATGAGAACACTATTAATTAAGTGCCTTTAAAGCAATTAACTATTATGTACTTAATTGTGGCATATCTCGCAAAGAGAAAATAATGATCTTAATCAATATTTGAGTAATGATTAGCTAGAAACTAGCTGTATCACGATATAATCAATGACGCGCTCTGTATAAATTTTACTTTCAATTTGTTAGGGCTGAATACTGAGCATAATTTTCACCAGCTCGGCAACAGACTTTACACATAGTTTCTCCATAGCATGGGAGCGATGAATTTCAACAGTACGAACACTAATGTCAAGCTCTCTAGCAATAATTTTATTTACTTTCCCTTCTAGCACTTTATCGATAACCTCGCGCTCACGTATAGTTAAAGATTTGACCAATTTTTGTGTAGCATGCTGGGATTCAAGCTCATTTAGGTTTTTATTATCTAACTCAAGTGCTTTTGCAATACACTCCAATAACTCTTGATCTCGAAATGGTTTTTGTAAGAATTCAAACGCACCATCTTTCATCGCTTGTACAGCCATAGTGATATCACCATGACCAGTCATAATGATTAAAGGTTGGCTAGCATCTAAATCATTTAGTTTATGCTGTAATTCAATGCCGCTCATGCCCGGCATACGTACATCTGCAAGAATACAGCCTGCTTGATTAATATCAGCTTCATCTAGAAAGTGAATTGCTGACGCATAGCTTTTAGCCTGCAATCCAATTGAGTCTATCAATTCAACTAGGCTGTCACGCACATCCTCATCATCATCGATGATAGAAACTATTTGCTGCCTTTCATTCATGCTCGTCTAATACGGTCGGTAAAGTAAAATGAAAGGTAGTACCTTTATCTGCATTAGGCAAAAACCATAAGCTCCCACCATGAGTTTGGATTATAGACTTACAAATCGACAAGCCAATGCCTAGTCCAGTTTTTTTTGTGGTAAAAAATGGATTAAACAATTCTTCTGCAGTGTCTTGCTCGATCCCACAACCATAATCTTTCACAGATACTCTTATTCTATTCTCTCCAGCCAAATATGACGAACAAATAGTGATTTCTTTAAATTGATCTACTTCTTTAGCGGTAGCATCCATAGCATTACGAATTAGATTCAAAAGCACTTGTTGTATTTGAATAGAATCAGCAATAACATTTGGTAAACCCTGATCAAGCTCTAATTTTATTCTAAATTCATACACCCTTGTATCTGTTTCCAACAACCTTATCGCATCATCTATTAGAGTATTGATAGATAAACTACTACTCTTCCTCGTTTGACGCTTTACCATTGCACGTAAACGAGAAACTACATCACCAGCACGCTGTGAGGTATTAGAAATTTTCTCAAGTAGATCTTGTAGCTTTCCATAATCAATATTGTCAGCATGAATTCTCCTATGAGCAGCTTGTGCATAGGTATCAATAGCTGTAAGTGGTTGATTTATTTCGTGCGCAATACCTGCAGCCATTTCACCCATCATGCTAATACGATCCATATGTGCAAGTTGCTCTTGAAGCGCATTGTTTTTTTCTTCCACCTCAATCTCTTCTGTAACGTCTACAATGTGAGAAATCAACAATGCTGGATTACCAGCTGCGTCGTGTGCTAATGCAATATTTTCATGCACGATTGCAACATTAAGAATAACGTTAATAGTTTTTCTATCCTTTCGGATATAACGTTTATCTATACTAAAGCCAGCAAATTCTCCCTTAAGCAGTTTATATAAATACTCACTACTTTTATCAATATCATCTGGATGAGTAATATCTTTATAAGATAGTGTTAAGAATTCAGGTTTAGAATAACCCAGCATGTTACATAAAACAGGATTTACGTTAGTGTAATTACCATCCAAGTCTATTACTGCAACTCCTGTAGGTGCATTTTCAAAAATCAGCCGAAACTCTTCTTCACTTAAGATAGCTTTTTCTTCGGCAATTTTCCGTAGTGTAATATCTAATATAATAGCCACAAATGCTGGCTTAGATGCATACCTTGTAAATTCTATGTGGACTTCAACAGGGTAACTACTATTATCTTTGCGCTGATGCATAGTTGTGAGCATAATTTTTTCAACTTCACCATTACGCAGCGGTCTTATAATTTTTTGGAATTTTTCGATCGAAAAATCAGGCTTAATATCTACAGGTGTGAGCTTTATTATTTCATCACTACTGAAACCTAAGTTATCTAATGCGCCTTTATTTGCATGAATAAAATATAACGATTCTGCATCAAAGATATATATTTCATTAACTGAATTTTCCAGAATTTGCTCTAAGCTAGATATTTTTTCAGAATAATTTTTCTCGACAGTCAGATCCCTTATAAATCCTGTAAAGAATTGTTGACTATCTTCGAAGAACTCCGTTACTGAAAGCCAAATAGGAAATTCAGTACCATCCTTACGTTTACCTTCTAATTCACGTCCGCTGCCTATTATTTTAGCATTACCGCTATCAATATAGTTTTGAATATAACTATCATGCTGGTGTTGATAAGGTTCTGGCATCAACATGCTGACACTATTACCAATTACATCATTGGCACTATAGGAAAATATTTTTTCTGCGGCTGGATTAAATGAATGAATTACGCCAGTAATATCGATAGTAATAATTCCTTCAACAGCAGTTTCAATGACAGCACGTAATTGAGATTCAGGAATTGATAATGATTTCTTCATTGATGAATAATGTTTAATATTTATCTATTTCACACTAGCCGGCAATTATTATTGCCGGCATAAATATGGTTACAACGTTGCAACCAAAACAGTATGTGGTAAAAAATATTGTTGCTTCATATATATTTAATACATCATACCAATCATGATCACTTATCTCATATATATTTTTCAATAACTCCACCACATTTCCTTAATGAGACCTTCAACTTTCTACTAACTTTATATACGTATTTCCCGTAATAACCATACGTACAGGCACGAATATCTTCTTATCTCTTTGAGAGGCTTAATAAGCTTAAGGATGAAGACCGGAGCGACGTGAAATAACCGGTTTGGTGACAAAAACAGAAACTACACAATTAAACCAGGGAGCATGAACATGCAAATCGCAGCTGCCATACCCTTACAAAAAACGTATTCAGCCCCAATAATTAATATTCATAATAAATGCAGTGATTGTAGTCGAGCTCATGTTTGTCTAGCTAATACGTTAGAAGGCGAAGATCTTGCTGCGTTTGATGCGATTGTTAAACATTCGAAAAAACTTAACCGGGGTGATTTTCTTTACCAGGCAGGTGACAAATTCGAATCTATTTATGTCATTCGCAGCGGTTCGATAAAAACTTTTATTGACGACGAAGATGGACGTGAACAAATTTTGGGTTTTTCAATTCAAGGGGATGTGGTTGCCCTAGATGGTGCAACCATGAAGGCTTATCCAACTACTGCTCAAGCATTAGAAACCACTCATGTATGTGAAATCCCCTTTGGGCGCTACATGGAACTAGCTGCAAAGATTCCTACTCTTTATCAACAGTTGTTGTCGCAAATGAGTCATCAAATACGTAATGAGGAAAAACATACTTTGCTAATTGGTACAAAAAGTGCGGAACAACGCCTTGCAAGCTTATTAATTAATTTTTCCAATCGATATGCTAAAAGAGGTTTCTCAAGCAATGAATTCAATTTACATATGTCAAGGCGCGACATTGGTAACTATCTTTCAGCTGCGATGGAAACAGTAAGTCGTTTATTCTCTCGTTTACAAGCCAATGGCCTTATAGAAGTACATGGAAAACTTATAAAGATCAAGGACTTTTCAGGATTGCAGGAATATGCTTCTTAAACACCTCTTTATAAGCAACTAAAGCCCAAGAGTAGACATAACACAGAGATAGCTAACATCAAGGATTGACGTAATAAAGATGGGTGATTATTAGGAATGATATTGCATGGATAGGTAATGACATTTAACAAAGACTGGGCTTTCACTAAACGTCTAGCACTGAGTTTTACATTAATTAAATATATATTAGGTGTGACTATCATGAAAAAAAATAATGCATATTATTTTTCTATTATCTTCTTAACTGTATTAAGCAATCCATCCATAGCAGAAGAAATAAAAAATGAAACAGATATCGTTGGCAAGAAAGATTTTATTATCTATTGTGGATCTTGCCATGGAAGTAACGGTGAAGGTGATGGTCCTATTGTAGACTTTCTTGAGCGTAAGCCCCCAAATTTAACTCAACTTACCAAAAACAATAATGGCGCCTTCCCTTTTGAACAAATATGGGGCGTATTTGATGGAACCTATATTTTTGCAGAGCATGGTACAAGTGAAATGCCCATATGGGGTTATCGATTTGTGCAAGAAGCGCAACAAAATAATGAACAAGATATAGCTTCAAAATCCAGAGCTAAAGCACTGGATATTGTTTTATATCTACAAGTAATACAGGAGTAATTATGAAATTAATAATACAACATTTAATTTTTATTGGCTCAATAGTATTTTCACTAAATACATATGCTGAACCTTCTGATAGAGACCTGACTATAGGTGGTGTTGAATTTGAACGTTCATGTGCGATATGTCATGGATTTAATGCAAAAGGTAAAGGTGTAATGTCTGATTCATTAACAAAGAAACCTGCTGATTTGACTGTACTTACTAAAAACAATAATGGGCATTTTCCTTTTTCGGAAGTGTATAGAGTGATTGATGGAACTCCTCGCATCAGCGCACATGGCAATAGAGAAATGCCTATCTGGGGCGATCGTTATCGTAAAGAAGCTGAAAAATATAACGAGATTGCAGGAAGGTACCATGAAATTACTGGCCAATCAGCCATAAACGAATATTTACATGCGAGAGGACTCATTCTTGAGCTTGTTACTTATATTATTTCCATTCAAGAAGAATAACTTCCTGCAACCATTATTAGGAGGAATTACAATGTCAAAAGTAATCACTAGAGATGAACTACTAACCAAGCAACATGAACTAATTGATCGAGTTACTGCCATCAAGAGAGACTTTGAAAGCGGTCTAGACCCAGACTTAGAAGAGCAAGCTGTACAACTTGAGAATTATGAGGTATTGCATAAACTACTAGAACAAGCCAACGCAGAGCTTGATAAAATTGATGAGAAATTAAAGAAAATGGCTCTCGTCTCAAATTCTTAAATTACAATATCACTTATTATACTTATGCATTTCGCACTGCAAGCACATCACAAATCGAGTTATTAAGAACAGATTGTGCAGTAGATCCGATTAATTTTTTAATGCCATGCGCGCCATGTGCTCCAACGATAATAAGATCTGCATTAATTCCCTTAGCAGAGAAAAGTATAGAAAATCTTGGCACACCTACTTCTGCTATACAGGTGATTTTACCTATATCATATTTGCATGCTTCACTTTTAAGTTTATTTTCAGCGTCTGTTTTTAACCGAAGTTCTGATGCGGACCATTCTCGACTATAACTAATCGCAGCATTTTGCGAAGCACCCATCAAAGTGGGCATGTCGCGCTCTACCACATGCAATAACACGATATTAGCATCTGAGACTTGATGTATAGTTTCAAGTTTCTTTAAAATAATATCGGTCAATTCTGAATAATCAATCGCTACTAAGATATTCTTATAGGGAAACATTTTTAATTCTCCTTATCATGTAAATTCTTTATATCTTCTATAAGTTGTAAAGCAAGCGCAACACCAGGCATATTTATTTTCAATTCATTATTAATTCTAGATGCACGTCCAATACGCTCAAAGTCATCATGCGTAAACAACCATTTACCTGGATTATTTCCAGATGGTTCAGCAATGCCCCAAGCAACCATCTCATTGATGGTCTCTTGATTTAGTTTATATGAATCACAAACAGCGCTTATTGTATAAAAAACATTATCATTCAACATCCAATACCTTTATTAAGTATTTAAACCGTGTTGCTCTTAATGACAAATATAGTTTCCTTATCATGATTAGGCATTGATATACATCAATTTGATAAATAAATTTTCATCTGTATTGAATCTTGCCAAGGTTAAATATTTTTCGATGCAACCAAAAGAATATTAACGAACCTTTTTCGTCACAAGTTATCTTTATTAATTCTTTATAATAAAAATCCAACATAAATTTATATAAATAAATATTTATTGATCTTCGTCAATACGTTGTGATTAGCATAATCTAAAATGCCTTCACTAAACTTTCATTACGGAGGGAACAACATGAAACTAGTACCAAGAGACCCTTATTTTACCAACATGCCTCATCTTAGAGACTTTAATCGATTTTTTAATGTCGAAATAGATGACGAAGACAGCACTATCGCCACTAGCGCATGGACACCTGCAGTAGATATTGTAGAAAATGATAATAATTTTCTCATTGAAGCTGATGTACCTGGAGTAGACCCAAAAGACATAGAGGTCAGCATGGAAAATGGCGCGTTAACCATTAGAGGTGAACGTGAAAGTGAAATCAAACAGGAAAAAGTAGGCTACAGTCGCGTGGAACGTTCACATGGCAGCTTTTACAGACGATTTAGCTTACCTGAAACAGCTGATTCTGAAAATATCACAGCTAAATCTAACAAAGGCGTAGTGAAAATTACCGTTGGCAAAAAAGAAACCGCCAAACCAAAGAAAATTACTGTAAACGTTCAGTAAACCGGCCCCTTCCTTGAGGTTGTATGTCTAACGACATTAGATAGCCATATAGCCTTGAGGATTTTTACTTATTTTTCCAGCATGTATTAGATGTACTTTAGCAATCTAAATCTCACCGCTCTCAACAGTACATTAGACATCATCAGTTAAATATATCGAGATATGATGACTTATATCAACCTCTTTTATTAGCGGTTAGATACAGTACCTATGTTAATTAAAAGACAGTTGACAACCTGTTCAATGTATTGGCTTCAATAGTTTCTTTAATTTAATTTTAAATAGCTAAGGAGAGATAATATGTCTATTAAAGATATTATGGTGATATGTGATGCGGGCGAGGCTAACGATTATCGCATTGAAACAGCACTATTATATGCAAAAATTTACAACGCACACTTAACCGGATTACATTTAGCGCCATACCCTATCATTCCTGTATATGGTGGTAACTTTCCAGAAGCAATCCCTTACATTTCATCAGAACAGTTAGAACAATCTGAAAACACGGCAAATAAATTACGAGACACATTCAAAAAAAAAGCCGCAGAACAAGAGGTCCCATGTGATTGGAAAGTCATAGATGGGGTTGATGTTCGATATATTGTTGACAACGCTCGCTATACAGACGTGGTCATTGTTCCTCAAGGGTACTCGAGATATGGAGAAGTTAATACTCAGAAAATTGATGATTATTTATCAATACATTTAGGACGACCATTAATAATCACACCTGACTTAAAAAAAGTTTTCAATCTTCCGAAAAGAGTTGTTATCGCATGGAATGAAAGCCATGAAGCAGCAAGAGCCGTTCACGATGCCTTACCATTTTTGAAATATGCCGAACAAATACAAGTAGTGAGTGTTGCGGCGAATCAAAAAGAAGAAAAAAAATACATTATATTTGACGATGACTTGCGAAAGCACTTATCTCATCACGGTATTAACGTAGAAGTTAAATCTTTAGATCCATCGAGCAAAGGTACAGGCAAAACTATTTTAGAAGGTGCGTTAGAATATGATGCAGATTTAATCGTAATGGGTGCCTATGGACACACAAGACTTAAAGAAATTTTATTAGGTGGAACCACTAAATATTTACTTAAGCATTCAACCGTACCATTATTCTTGTCACATTAAATAACTAAAATTTTTAAATACTTCAAAATGCCAATAAAAGATATAATGGTGGTATGTGACGCAGGAGTGGCTAACGATTTTCGTGTAGAAACATCGCTACATTTTGCTAAGGTGTTCGATGCTCATATTACAGGAATACATCTAACGCCCTACCCTATCCCAGAAAAAAATAGCAGTGGCTTTAACAAAGTAATAGACTATTTAGCAACTGATCGAATAAAGCTTTCCAAAAATACAGCTGAATTAATTAAAGTTAAATTTGAAACCAAAGCATCTGAATTAGATATTCCATGCGAATGGAAGTGTATAGATGGAATTGATCTGCAATTTATAATAGACAATGCGCGCTATGCAGATTTCGTTGTTCTTCCTCAAGGATACTCTCGTTTTGGCGAAGAAGACTCTCAAAGAATTGATGATTATTTATCTATATATATGGGACGACCAACTATTGTAGTCCCTGATATAAAAAAGGTCTTTAACTTACCAAAAAGGATCATGATAGCCTGGGACGAAAGCCGAGAAGCAGCGAGGGCCGTTCATGATGCCATGCCTTTTTTAGAATATGCTGAAGATGTACAAATCGTTAGTGTCTCAAATAAACCTGAAGAACAAAATGCAAATATAATTTATAGCGATGATTTACGTAAGCACTTATCTCATCATGGTGTTAATGCAGAGGCAATGGATGCTGATGAGTTAGCTGATGGTACAGGTAAAACAATTCTACATAGCGCACTAGAGTTTGACGCGGATTTAATCGTGATGGGAGCCTATGGCGTAACTCGATTTAAAGAAGTTATTTTAGGAGGGGTAACTAGATTCTTGCTAAAACATACCACTATTCCATTACTTCTATCACATTAAGAATAATATAAGCTAATTTCTCATATAATTAGTTTTACCTAATGCAAATACTGTGATTACATCTGGAAATGTCAGACAATACTCTTGCTAGAAAAATATCGCTTCCGTTACTGACATTTTATGGCTTAGGAACAATACTTGGAGCGGGTATTTATGTCCTAATTGGCGAAGTTACGCTACGCGCTGGCCCCTATTCTTCAATTTCATTCATAGTTGCTGCAATAATTGCTGCAATTACTGCGTATTCTTTTGCACGACTATCTTCGTTAATTCCAAAAAGCGCTGGTGAAGCCGCTTACGCCTATGCTGCATTTAAAAGGCCCTATCTGTCCGCTTTAGTTGGCATTGCTGTTGTAATAGTTGGAACGGTTTCTGCAGCAACTATGGTAAAAGGGTTTTCAGGCTATTTCATTTCGCTAATTCAAATCCCAGAACTAGTCATAATTCTGAGCATAATAGTATTTATTACTATTTTTTCTGTATGGGGAATTAGCCAATCTTTATTAGTAGCCTCCTGCATAACTATTGTTGAAGTGCTTGGATTACTCTTTGTAATTTATGCAGTTATCGATGTAAATGAGTTAAAGAACTACAAACCTCCTGAAGTAGAATCTATTTTTAATAACAGCCCTGTAATACTCTATGCAGCTTTTATATCATTCTATGCATACATTGGATTTGAGGATATTGTAAATATTGCTGAAGAAACTATTGACCCAAGAAAAGTAGTCCCACTAGCCATTATTTTATCACTAGTACTATCAACTATAATTTACGTATCACTTTCTATTGCCTGTACGCTGTTTATTCCATCAAGTGTATTTACATCCAGTAACGCTCCATTGGTTTCAATTATTGTATACAAAGGTTATGACCCAACAATCATGGCACTAATTAGCATGGTTGCCATTATAAATGGAGCATTAGTTCAACTCATTATGGCCTCTCGTGTTTTATATGGGATGGCTAAACAAAATATTTTCATTTCTGCTTTCAAGAAAGTAAACAAAAATACACATACCCCAATCTTGGCAACAATTACTGTAGTAATCTTTATCACTTTTCTATCCACAAGCTTTGATTTAGTAACATTAGCTGAACTTACCAGCACATTAACATTACTAATATTCATTATAGTGCAAGCATCTCTATTGTTTTTACCTGGTCAAGAATATAAAAAAACGAAACTAGACACTGTCCTTCCTGCCATAGGAATTGGGCTAAATATAATGTTGTTATTTTTTGGCTACTTCATGACATTAATTTAAATTAATACATATGAAATTTTATTTACAAGTTATTATTGATCTGAATCAATCATGAGTAATATCTATCATATAAGCTTTGAATTGCAGCAATTAGCATTAACGGTGACTGATCTATGCAATTTGGCAACCATACAAATTCGACTTCTGGCTTAGTTAGCACAAACCACCAAGTGGCTGATCATTTATTAGAAGCAGCAAATATTCTCAGACAAAAAGGTGCTAATCCATATCGTATACGCGCTTATCGATCGGCAGCAAGGACTATAGAAAACCTACAAATAGATCTAGTCGAAATTATTGAACAAGATGATTTAAATGGCCTTATCAAACTCCCTTTTGTTGGTAAAAATATCGCCTATGCTGTGTATGAGATGGTAGCAACAGGCAAGTGGGACTTCTTAGAATCACTAAGAAATTCACTCGAACCCCCTAGAGTATTTAGACTAGTGCCAGGGGTTGGACCTAAACTCGCTAATAATATTTATACAAAACTGCATGTAGAAACATTAGAAGAGCTTGAGCTTGCAGCGAATTCAGGAAAACTTACAGAAATTCCAGGGATAGGTGAACGTAGACAAAGAATGATTACTGAAACATTAAAATCTATCCTTCATGACACACAACGGTCTTACCACACCCAAAGTGATGGACCAAAAGTAGATGTGCTATTAAAAATGGACAGAATCTACCGTAAAAAAGCAGAACAAGGATTGCTTCAAACAATCGCACCAAAACGATTTAACCCTTCACGTACCTCATGGCTACCGATCATGAACTACCGTGATGACAATTGGAAATTTAGAATTATGTACTCAAATACAGAACGTGCTCACCGCTTACACAAACTTTCAGATTGGGTGATCGTGCATGCATTTAATGATACTCATCATGAATTTAATAGAACCATAGTAACGGAAACCCGTGGATTACTTAAAGGTAAACGAGTAGTGCGCGGATATGAAGGTGAATGCATGGAGCACTATAAAAAATATTAATTAACTAACTTGTTTAGGTATATTTATTAAAATAAATTTAACTCAACACCATAGTTTCGGTCAGCACATACACTAAATATTTTGATTGTTATTACCCTACTAATTCAACATGAATATTATGCTCTTTAGCAAGTTTCACAAAAGTGAGGGATGGGATGACCTCCGGATCATAAACAACAATCATCAAATGTGGCTTTTCATCATGAAATGAAGCTGCATACACTCCATTCTCATGCAACAGAACATCTCGAAAATCCTCTAAATTACCATGTGATAAATTTTCATCTATATGCAATGTTACATCAACCGCTGATGCTTCCATATAACCTACCTTGTTTATCTCTATAATAATTAAGATTAGAATCCATTTAACTCTATTACAGTTTGATATAAATCAACTAAAATAAACACTATAATATTAATTTTATTATAACTTTTCTGTATATTTATGAACTCACACAGTATATAGAAAAATATTCACTTATTTCTGCACCACAAAATATTATTTATATTTACAAAACACATCATGTAATGATGTAACAATATGGGATAAATCTTTATCCACAAGCTTATAGTATATAGTTTGCGATTCGCGCCGAGTCTCAACTAAATTATTCTGCCTTAACACCGCTAAGTGTTGTGATAGGGCTGACTGACTTAGCTCAATAAATTCATTTATTTCACTTACTGTCATTTCATTTTTTACAAGCATACATAGAATCATTAATCTGGATTCATGTGCAATGATTTTTAGCATTTGGGCCACATGTTCTCGCTGTTCAAGCATATCGTCTGCCGAATCTTCTCTTAGTTTGATCTTAGTGCTCATAAGTTTTTTTTAAGTCTTTCATTAACATAAATTATATATATTAGTTTTTACTAATTTAGCTTGCACTAATTTAGGTATTTCTGATATACCTAAAGATACACCCTCTATTTAATATTAGGTAACAGAATATATTACTTTCAATAAGGATTGATTCAGGTCAATCAACTATATGAACAGATCAGCTTAAATTCAAATTAGGCCGATAACCCTAGATCCACTAACAGTATTAAATATGGAAGCAAAACTAAAAACCACTAGTAAATCATCTAATGATATTGAAGTTGATGAATTTAATCGTCGCTTCGATGAACGATTCCAACAAAAAATACAAGAACATGAAAAAGATAAAGTGCCAAGAATGGCGCTAATCGCAACAAAAGGGACTCTGGATATGGCCTACCCTCCCTTTATTCTCGCATCTACTGCTGCTGCATTGGGATGGGAAGTTTCAGTTTTTTGTACTTTTTATGGTCTTGATTTATTAAAAAAAGATTTAGATTTAGAAGTATCGCCATTAGGTAATCCAGCCATGCCCATGAAAATGCCATTTGGTCCGGAATGGTTCAAAAAAATTAATTGGGAAATTCCCAACATCGTTACCAGTAATATTCCTGGATTTGAAAAATTAGCAACGGTTTTAATGAAAAAGACCTTAAAGTCTAAAGGTGTGGCAGGCCTTATGGAGTTACGAGAGCTATCTATTGAAGCAGAAGTGAAATTAGTGGCATGCCAAATGACGGTCGATTTATTCGGACACAATAAAGACGATTTTATTGATGAAATTGAAGATTGGGTAGGTGCCGCAAGCTTTTTACCCTATGCGCAAAAAGCGGATGTATGTTTATTTATCTGAGGAGAAACGTTCGCTGTTAGCGAAATTATTTTAAGGAAGGAGTAGTTGATGGATATGAAAAAAATATTATTTGTATTAAGCCTATCTTTTATACCGATGTTAGCCAATGCAACCAATGGTTATTTTTCACATGGGCATGGTTTGGTGAACAAATCACTAGGTGGGGCTGGAGTTGCTCTACCTCAAGATGCTATGGCGGGTGCAACCAATCCTGCAGGCATGGCTTTTGTTGGCAACCGTTATGACATAGGTGCGGTACTGTTTAGACCTGACCGAGAATATTCTGCTGGACCAAGTCTTGCGAATGGAAACGGAGGAGCCTTTACAATAGGTGAAGGTACTGAAGGAAGCGGCGATTCGAATTTTATCATTCCAAGTTTTGGTATTAACTATATGCTTAATGATCGTAATGCTATCGGATTATCCGTATACGGTAATGGAGGCTTAAATACTACATACGATGGTGGCTCCGCATCCTTCGATCCCAACGGCATGGGAGGTGCAGGTGTGTCGTTCCCAGGGACCTTTGGCGGTGGTACAGCGGGTGTGGATCTTTTTCAGATCTTTTTTAATGTTTCTTATGCGCATAAGTTTACAGATAACTTTTCAGTGGGCATTAGCCCTATTTTTGCAGTACAGGGTTTTCGCAGTAATGGTTTGGGTGCATTTGCAGGGTTCACAAAAACCTTTAACGAGAACCTCTTAGCAACAGGCATGCCTACTTCACCAGATAATTTAGATCTAACTAAAAATGGAACCAACTACTCCTATGGTGGTGGTGTTCAAGTAGGTGCTTTAGCGAGAGATGTAATCGGTACAATGGATTTTGGTATCTCATATCGCTCTAAAATGTATATGGATGAATTCGATGATTATGCAGATCTCTTTGCAGAAGATGGTGATTTTGATATTCCTTCAACCCTATGGGCAGGCATTGCAGTTGATCTTTCTGAAACATTAACGTTAGTCGCAGATTATCAGAAGATTTGGTATGAGGATGTCGATGCCGTCAGTAACGATGTGCAAAACTTATTTGCATGCTCTCCAACTAGTGTAGAAAACTGCCTTGGTGGCGATAATGGTGGCGGTTTTGGCTGGAAAGATATTGATGTCATAAAAATAGGATTGCAATGGCAAACCCATCCAGATGTGACCATGCGCTTTGGGTACAGTCATTCTGACCAACCCATTGATGATGACCAAGTGCTTTTCAATATATTAGCACCAGGTGTGATTGAAGACCATGTAACGATTGGTGCAACAGTTAAAACAAAGATGGGAGATATTAACTTTGAAGCCATGCATGCGTTAAGTGAAACAGTTAAAGGTCGAAACGCTTTTGATCCTACACAAGAAATTCGTCTAAAAATGAATCAATTTGAATTAGGCCTTGGCTGGTCTAAGGAATTTTAGATTCTAGGAATTAATTTATGGATCAGGAAATAATTGCATTTGAGTTAGACACAAGTGGATTAAATTGCCCATTGCCTGTATTAAAGCTTAGGAAGCAACTAAAGCAGTTGGATTCAGGTCAAGTAATTAAAGTAATTGCAACCGATCCAGGTTCTGTAAAGGATTTTGCATCTTTTTGCAGCCAGACCGGAGATGAACTTTTAGAGTCAAAAGAAAATGAAGGTAAATTCATTTATAGGATAAAAAAAGGCTAACTAAATTGAATCGTAACAAGAAATGGGAGTTAGTAATGAACAGTACAATATTATTCACTATATCGATATTTCTTATTATATTTTCAACAATGGCTAAAGCTGAGCCCGTACTTATGTCTGCCGACTGGGCAAAACAAGCTTGTGATGCCTGGAATCAAGACGCTGCTCTCACAGAAGGACTTTACGAATCTGACTGGATAAAAAATGACTTAGAAAGAGGACATAAAATCATTATTTTATATCGAACAGATTGTGCAGACAGCAAACGCGCTGAATTGAAAATTAGTGCAGCAGAAGGAAAAGCTGAATGCACCTATGGCGGGAAAGTTGTAGACAAGACTGTAGATAAGCGAGCAGATTACATTATGCATGCAACGACACAGCGCTGGATGGAAATGGGTGCAGGAAAATATGGGCCCATGAAAGCGATGATGCTACGTAGATTGAAATTTAAAGGCCCTAAAATGGAAGCTATGGGCAATATGGGGCCATTTAAAAACTTTTTGTTGTTAGCTGGAAGTGTACCTAGTGATACATCCAGCTGCCCATAAAAAAATAACATGATGTTAGTGACTAACACGACCAGATAGTTCAAGAAACATGTTTAACTGATTTAATTATAGCGCCATCTTTTAGCACTATTAATTCTCCCTCATCAAGTGGCTGCCAGCTTTCAGTAGACAGTGGAACACTTGCAACAAGAATTACTTTTTGTTCGATTTGCGTGGGTTGAATATCCAAACCACTAATTATAGGCTTATTTTCAATATCGATTAGACATGTTCTAGGCAAAACATGTAACCCTGGTGGGCGAAAATTTCTTTCATCATTATGTGTACGTTTATGACCGTGTGCGAACAACAATTCACTGTCAGAATATATAAAATTAGCTGGGCCATAAGCTCTTATTAAACTGGAAAAATAAGCAACAAGATCAATCCGTTCTTGAATACTTGGTGCTTGATTAGCATTCCATGACGCGTTGAGTAAATTCATTAAACTGCAAAAAGCATATTCCGAATCCGTATTCCCCATAGGATGTGCTATAGAATGTTTTAATTTTTTATCATTAGTAATGCCGTACAAATCTCCATTATGTGCAAATACATGCATACGCCCACCCAGTTCACGACTAAATGGTTGAGTATTCTCTACTGCAATTTCACCTTGAGTGGCTTTACGAATATGTGAGATTATATATTTACTTTGAATATGATGATTTCTAACAAATTTTAAGCACTCACTATCGCTTGCGCTATTTGCCTCTTTAATTATTTGCGCATCTTTATCCGCATAAAATGCAATACCCCAACCATCCTTGTGCGGTCCCATTAGTCCGCCATGTTTTGAAAACTCAGCAAGTGAGAAAGTTACACTTGTAGGATAATTACTGGATATCGCGAAAAGCTCACACATAGGCCTGAATCATAAAGTTAAACATTCATCGGCTCAATATGCACCACTACATCATCGATACCAAACTTCTCATACATATTTTCTTCAATAAGATCTGCAACCTTATGAGATTCTTCAGTTGACATATAAGGCCTTACGGTCACTACTATATCTGCAAAAGTTTCTTGACCGATATTTCGCGAACGTAAGCGCTCAATTTTAATAACACCATCAAGTTGCTTAATACTTTCAACAATTTTAGATTGATCAACAGCTGCTTCTTCCACCAATATAGGAATACTTTTACGAAATAATTGAAAAGCAAGATAAAACACTAAGGCTGATACAAATACTGCAAGTATAAAGTCAAAAATTGGATAACCATATGCCGCCAACTGCCAACCCGCAATAACTGCTAACGTAGTCAGCACATCACTAAAAGTATGTCTCGCATCTGCTCTAAGTAGATCTGAATTTAAACGTTTAGCCTGAACATTTTCCCAACTTGATAAGGCAATATTTACAATCAACACTCCAATCATGGCGATCAATCCCCATTGACTAGGCAATATTGGATTACCAATACGGCCAAAAGCCCGAATCACAATTTCTATAGCAATGACGCTAAGCAATGTTGCTAAAACAAAAACAGCCAATGTTTCAAACTTTCTATGGCCATAAGGGTGATTAATATCTGGTGGAGTTGAAGAAATTCTTAGAGCTATAAATGCGAATACATTATTAAATACATCGGTTAATGAATGAAGTGCATCGCTCAAAATAGCGCTTGAACCTGTATAAACACCAACAATAACTTTAGCGATCAGAACTCCTGCATTAGCTAAACCTTCAAGAATGAGAACATTACGTACTTTATGATCTTTTTCAGCTACATTAATCATAGTTTCTTAAGTAAACAGCCCAATATACTAATGCAACAAACACTCCCCCACCCACTATATTGCCTAGTGTCACAGGAATTAGGTTTCCCAAAAAGTCTAATACACCAACTCCACCATTACTGATCAGCATACCCAGTGGAATAAAGTACATATTTGCTACAGAGTGTTCAAATCCTAATGCAACAAATGCAGATATTGGAAAAATAATTGCCAATATTTTTCCAGACACATCTCGTGCAGAAAAACATAGCCAAACAGCCAAACAGACCAGAACATTACATAATATTCCCCTTATAAATGCTTGCATTGGATCTAAATTAACTTTAGTAATGGCAATCTCCAATGCAGTTTCAGAAACTGCACCATCACCAAGCGAGAGTGTACCGGACCAATAAACTAATACTGCTGCACCAACCGCACCAATTAAATTCGCAAAATATACAAGACTCCAGTTTTTCAATAACTTAATGGTAGTGATCTTTTTATCTGCCCAGGCCATGACGATAAGATTATTACCAGTAAACAACTCAGCTCCACCCACTACTACCAATATAAGGCCCAATGAGAAAGCAATCCCACCTAGCAATCTCGTAGACCCTAATCCCATATATTGGTTTGTTATTACCAAGGTATAGAACATAGCTCCAAACGCAATGAAGACGCCTGCTAGCAAGCCCAACATTAAAGTTGGGAAAGTCCGTAATGCTGCTTTTTTTACACCTACATTTTCAACTAACTCAGCCATTTTAGCAGGCGTGTATGCATCATTAGATGGATCAGACAAAATAATATTGGCTCAATTAATTATTAATCGTTAACCATATACTTCTACCTGTATAGTTACATTGAGTTATATCAATCTTACTTTATATAAAGCTGTTAAAAAATATAGCTTATAACATTTAATAATTTAACATTAAGTTTACATTGCCATGCAATCATCTTCGCAATTTCTCATTACAATCGGTTGTATCTTACTTCTTTCAATTGCTGCAGGTGCTATAGCAAAGCGCACATTTTTACCACGAGTAACCTTATTACTTATTTTTGGAGTTATAATTGGAAAGGATGTATTAGATCTAATCCCTGCTGTGGTCAGTGCTCAATACGAAATACTGGCAAATATTGCATTGCTAATGGTTGGTTTTTTGATTGGCGGTAAGTTATCTCGCAGATCGATGAAGGACATGGCAAATAAAACATTATGTATTTCAATTTTTGCTGTAGTTGCAACTGTCTGCACAGTAAGTATTAGCTTATATCTATTCGGCGTGGAACTAGAGCTTGCAATCTTACTGGGTTGTATAGCAACTGCGACGGCACCTGCCGCTACTATGGATGTTATATCAGAATCAAAAGCCAATGGCCCTTTTGCGAATTTACTTATTTCCATTGTAGCAATCGATGATGCACTCGGTCTTTTCGTATTCAGTATTGGCATCGTATTGGTCAGCTCACTTACTAATACCGAACATGTAATAAACCCTATTTTTGATATTTCTATAGAAATAGGAGGTGCAATAATATTAGGTGCAGTAATTGGGCTACCTGCTGCATATTTAACAGGAAGGCTAAAGCCAGGCCAACCCATGCTTGTTGAAGCTCTAGGACTCATCTTTTTATGTGGTGGGCTAGCTATTTGGTTAGGTGTATCTTTTTTAATAGCATCAATTGTTATGGGAAGTATAATTGCGAACTTGGCAAAACATCATGATTATCCATTTCATGAAATTGATGATATCGAATGGATATTTTTAATAATCTTTTTCACCTTAGCAGGCGCTACACTTTCACTTGAAGCTCTTAAAAACATTGGGATAGTGGGTGTTTTATATATAATTTCACGAATTATTGGAAAAGTAATCGGCGGCTACATAGGAGCCAAATTAAGTAATGCTGATAATCTAACTCGACGTTGGATCGGTCCCTCCATGCTACCACAAGCAGGCGTGGCAATTGGTATGGCATTAGTGGCATCAATCCACTTTCCTCAATTCCAACAAACTTTATTGTCCGTTGTTATAAGCACAACAATATTTTTTGAAATTATTGGCCCAATCGTTACACGATATGCATTAAGAAAAGTTTAAACGAATAATAATTTAAAATTTAAGCAATGCAATAAAGATTGCATATGCCTAATTACTCTTCAGGCGTGCCTTGCCATAACATTTCATAACCTATTTCATAAGTTTCGCTAGCTTCTCCAGATAACTCATCAAATTTTTCTTTAAATATTTTATCTGCATGAGACTTTTCATGTTGTTCATATGACATCCAATACGTGACGATAGCAATATGATCTTCAGTTTGTTTTTTTGAGGCAATTGAACCTTCATCAGAAACAAAACCAGAAAACTTAAATACTTGACCACCAATAAAACCGCCTTTATCATCACCATAAGTATTTTTAACAACATTGCATAATTCGCCAAGCGTGAGCTCCACATCCTCGACAACAACCCCTTCTTTAAGCTTTACAACGTTATAAAGCATCACGCAACCGAAAGGGACAGACAGTGGTTCAAACATAAAATCCTCCTAACTATAGTGCATAAAAAATGGTATAGAGAAGGTTAATATTTATTGAATATATTTATATGACCTACATCAATATTGAATTTAAAATAATATATTACTCATGTTTTACATATTGTATGATCTGAATTATTCTCTATAGACGCAACATATGGAACAACTGCTAACATCAACACAACTGTAAAACTACAAAAATAAAGATTATAAATGCGCTTATATCGACTAAGGCAATCAAACCAGAACCTCAGCATCATTTGAGCTGAATATTTTTAAGGTACTCAATTAAATTACCAATACGTTCATCCACTACTTCTTCATTACCTTCAATTTCTTTGAGGTGTTCACCCCAAATTGGCATTTCTTGCCCATGATAGTCAGCCACCTTACGGCCATCTATGATGTTATATACAGCGGTTTCTGGGAACGTGCCTCCATTTATTTTACTAAGCAAAGTTAGATTAGTTGGCGTTGCTGAAAGCTGGATAGCCTTTGGGCCATCTCCTTTACCATCATCTCCATGACAAGTTGCACAAAAGCGATAGTATTCTAGTTTTCCTATCTCATTATCAACTGCTGGTTCGGCCTGTGAAGTAATCTGTAATAAAAACATTAAAACTACAAGTAATAATACTATTTTTGATACAGCCTTAGTTATATTCATCACCTACACCTTTTGCTTATCATTTATTGTGCCTGCATCTCTTCAAGATATAGCAATAGTTCAAAAATACGACCACGAACAAAAGTTCTTGTAAATCTATCATCTACATAAAGGTAACTCTCATTATCAAAGCGATCACCCCAAATTGGCATGCTCTTCAGCCCATGTAGCTCAATATCATCAGTCCCTTCAATAATTTGAAAAACAACTCTAGTTGGGAAAACCCCTTTATTTTGTTTTTTTAATAAAGTGATATTTGCTGGCTTAACAATTAATTTCGAAGCATAGAAACCATCGCCTTTACCACTATCACCATGACAAAAAGCACATGAACGAATATATTCAACTTTACCAGCATCAATCGCCTCTTGAATTTCTTGACTTAGCACTACATTTGAAAACACAAGAAATAATATTACAAACAAACCAATTGATCTGATTACTTTAACTTTTAAACTCATAGACATCTCCGAAAAATATTTAATTATTACTATAATTATGGCTGAAAATATTCTTCGAATATTGATTAAGGACAAATATAAGTGAGATATAGAATAAGAAAAAACACAATACCTTCAGATGCTCAGCAATCCCACACTATGCTTCGATTACACATGAAATGACTAACAAATAGATTATTGTTGATGTAAATCACACACAACATATAGCTACACCTTAATATTCTTTATATGTATAGAAATAATAAAGAATAACCCTATGTTAAGCGGCGACTTAAGATATCTTGAAATATTGAAGCGCACTTATCCCAAGATTAAAAAATTCAGTTTAGAAATAGGTATCCAGACTTATAAGAATATGTTTGAAGTGGATTTAGAAATCAAAAATCTATTCAAAAACACACCCCCTGAACAAGCCCAGAGATTGATCGAAACAGCTTTATTATATTGTGAAAAAATAGATAATTTTAATTTAATTTTTGACAGACTAGATAAGATAGCTCACATTCATATACAGCATGGTGTTAAAAATAGTTATTACCCAGTAATGGAAAAAGCGTTTGTTAAAGCATTATGTGACACCTTAGATATCGATGAAACAGACCAATTAGTTCAAGCGTGGAGCTATGGGCTGGGAAAATTAAGTCAAGAATTGATGCATGCTGAGAACCTAATCAGGAAATACTCAGCAACCGATGTGCCGTTTGAGACTTAATTACTAAATATTTATTTAACTTAAGAATATTTCCCCCACACCCCAAATCAACAACAGCAACCAAACAAATGTATACAACCAGACTTCTTTTAATATAAATACTATATTTTTCTCCTTAACCCATGGAATTAATTTATCTATATATTTAGCCATGCCTACGGCAATCAATAGCATCACAAATAGACATACCGCTAGTATTTCAACAACAGATACACCAGATATAAGCAAAAAGTACAAAACAATCATGGCTAATATAAATGCAATCAATGAAGCCAATGGAGGACTTTTGTATAACCCACCGATAAAGCTGTACCACAATTGTGGGTTAATAAAAAATGTGATTAATTTTATTGCAGAAATGGCAATCACTATTAACGCAAGTATTTCTAATGTTTCGAACGACATTTAAACCCCCACTTAGAAAGTCAACTAACTATAGATTTTTATAATAGTTTACACATCAGCGTAGAAAATTGATTTTAATCAATATATTCAGAGATTATTTTATAGCCCAACAATATTTCCCTGTGTTGGGCTATATTGAGCTATATCAATACTACATCGCATTACACACCATAAAGTAGACCTAATATCACTTTAGTGTATCTCTGCTTTCAACCAAAGGTATCGACCATGACAAAAGTTCTATGAATTTAGATGTAGAAGGAAAACTTATTGAAACCAATAAGCAAGGCTTTATTAATAACACAGAAGATTGGAGTGTTGAATTTACTGCCAAACTCGCTGAACATGAAAATATTGAGCTCCATGTCGACCATTGGGAATTGATCCTATATTTTCGTGAATATTATATCAAAAATCTTATAAACCCAACAATGCATGAACTAATACTCACCCTTGGAAACAAAAAAGACAAACATTTTCATGAAACCAAAGAATATGAAAAACACATATCACATATATAGTCTTTTCCCAACCGACCCCATACATGAGTTATGCAAACTTGCTGGCTTACCAATGCCACAACCAGACACTTAGTAACCATTATGAACTCTAAAAATAGCAAAGCCTCATGCAAGTGTTTCCAGCAAACACCAGCTCACATAAATGTTGCACACACTTTGCAGATCTTATTAAAAAAATGAGCGCTATTAACACACAAAAATTATGAGGAATTGAAAAAACAATGAAAATAGTTAGCAAAGTGAAATTAGATATGAAAAAAACTAGGCATGGCCTATCCATAGGCATCGAACGAGTCGGAAATGAATTTTTCCTTACACTTAAGGCGATTGGAAAACTCACTCATCAAGACTATGAGGTTATCACACCAATGATTGAATCAGCTTTGAGTGGAATCAGAGAGCCAAAAATAAAAGCCATCATTGATGGCACTGAAATGGAAGGTTGGGAATTAAGAGCTGCTTGGGATGATTTCAAGCTTGGTCTCAATCATGGCAGCGACTTTGAGAAAATTGCAATTCACGGGAATAAAAATTGGCAAGAGATTTCAGCAAAAATTGGGTCATGGTTCATATCTGGAGATGTGAAATATTTTGAAGAATATGATGATGCCTTCAAATGGTTAAACGAAGAATAAAATAATGAACAAAGGAAGATAATATGAAAATGCCATCACATAACGATCCAATGGATGCTCTTGGTGCCATCTATGAAAAAATGTATGAGTATACTGTTGATAATTTTCATAATGTAGAAAACAAAACTGAACAGCTGGCACATAAACTGATAGATGAAGCTAAAGATAATGCTATTAGGCTTGAGAAAGTAACTCAAAAAGAAGCTGATGAACTTGCACGCTATCTAAAGCGAGATCTTAGTGACACTGCAACATTTTTAGCTAAGTCTGGAAACGAACTTAAAGGTTGGCTGGGTTATGAAACCACATTACTCGAAAATGAATTACTTGATCTTTTACTAAAAATTGCTGATAAGACAACAGTAAACTTACTGCAGTTAAAGGAGAGCACTCAACCACTTTCAGAATATTATAGCGGCGAAATAACTGGGCCTGGCACCCTTATCTGTGATGAATGTGGCGAGAAAATATATTTATATAAAGCAGGCACAATACCAGTTTGCTCAAAATGCAATGACACAAAGTTTCATCGTAACATTTAGTCTAAATATCACAGACTCACTTAATTTGTATATTTTTGAGAAATACTAGCAAATTACTAATCAGCTCATCTACCGCACCTTCGTCTCTTTCAATGGTTCGAAACGTATCTCCCCAAATAGGCATGTCTCTCGGTCCATGAAACGGCTCTAACGCTCTACCTTCATCAGTTAAAACCACTCTACGTCCATCAATAAGCTGATAAATTACAGTTTCAGGAAATGAGCCACCATTATTTTTACTCAGCACTGTCAAATTACTCGCTGGTTTAGTTAACTGCTCTGTCATCGGCCCACCACCCTGACCATCTTCCCCATGACAAACTGCACAGTTATTAATAAAGATATTTCTCCCCACATAGTGCGCTTCCTCCCATTCTGCATGTAACAATGGTTGAAACAGGATAAACATACTAATCAGAACAATATAATTTAGATAATTAAGTGGTTTGTACAAAATATTTTCTCTATAGCACTATTTATTTTATGTTCAAAACTGCGTCATACAATACTAATACGATCTATATTCAATAGCCTTGATTTACATCAACATAATAATAACTATTTTATATAGACTTTATTGAACATTATGTAGTCATATAATTTCCTATTAGGATATTAACTGTGCATCTAAATTTACGTAAAGCTAGACATGAGGTTAAATTTCACACTCTTAAACTAACAAAGTTTGCTTTATTCTTCATTATTGTAACCACAGTGACCACATACGCTGAAAATAATAATGACTTGAGAATATTCGTAAAGCTTCCTGATGAAATCAAAGAAGATACTGTGATTATTATGCGTGACCACATTCATGCATTGGAAGATATAATCCATTCCATCCAATCCGAAGATTATAAAGAAGCAGAACGAATCGTTGACTCACGATTAAGCTGGGGCTCAGGTGGCCATATAATAATTAAGCACTGGCCTGAACCTATGCAACACATGGCGAATCATTTATACCGCACCGCAAGTAATTACGTAGTTACATCTCAGAACGCAGCAAAAATAGATAGCAGAAATAATGAAGAGGATGTAATAGCAGCACTAGGAAACGTAATTACTGCATGTCGGAGTTGTCATGAAAAATATCGCATTCGTTGAATGCAAAATGAATATTTAGCTAGCTGAAAAATGACCAGTATCAAATATCATAGCTCATCCTTAAAGTTTGAACGTCACTTTTGTAGAACTACGACGGGATCTGTAAATAATTTTGAGTTAGGGATGAGCACTTTATCTCCTTCAGCGTCAAGCTGGGTGTACCGTAAGTCTACAGAGATTACAGTGCCTTTATAACTAGCAACCTTAATTAAATTTCCTATTTTGAATGGCTTATATAGTAAAATAAGAACACCTGACAGTAAATTTGAAATAGAATCCTTCAAAGCGAAGCCAAGCGCAAACCCTGTCAATCCTAACCCTGCTACTAACGCCGACACGTTTATACCTAACGTTCCAAGTGCGGTCACTAAACCAAATATAGTTAGCGTTATACTACTAGTGCGTGCTAGCAACGATGCTAGCTCCCTATCGAATCTTAATCTATCAGCAGCACTTGTTATAAGTCTTTTTATTATTTTAGAGAGAATTACAAAAATAACGATGATAACAATGACTCCGATCACTTTTGGCACCCACAGTGTCGCTTCGTCAAATAAATATTGAATTAGATTTTCCATAATCTACTAACCTCGTTAATTTTTTAAAAATTATAGAAATACTTCCACTGATACTGATTTTTTTTATTAATTAGTAAGGCGCGCATTGTAATGGCTACTTAAACCTCATTTTTATATGCGAAGTATTGTAGCACCAAGCGACATCTATCACTTATTTATAATCTAAAATGCAGATGCAAAATAAGTTGGAAAAAATCAAAATCACCCATCCAACGATTATATTGGTCACCCAGCCCTAAACCCAATCAAAAATTATCTGAAGTAATTTCCTCCACATTAATCCCAGATTAAAACCTTGCGTGAAGCATTGTTTAGATCAACCATAACGTTAAGTTAATTCAGATTATAATTTGGCTCAAAATCCAAATACGGCGATTGCCGTTTACTTCCAGAAACTAATGTTATAGTATAACATTACAATGTATAACTCATTCTCACTTAATTACATGCATAAGTCATCTATATGTAGATTACTAATTGCATCGATATTCTTAATATCCATTTGGTTAAATGTGCAACATGGATATGAACACCACGAGGATGAATCCAGCTCTAACGAATGTGAAATTTGTATTGTACTATTAAATATTTCTGATTCACTTCTTGATCATTATCTACCATCAATACAACACTTTTATTTTCATGAAATAGTATTATTTTCTACCAAGCATACATTCACGACCTATCAACACTTCTCCAACACACGCGCACCCCCTTACGTAATTAATTCCCTTAAAAATTCATAAATTTTATGCCCTAAAAATAGGGTTTTATATTGGAGTTAATAATGTACGCCCGTGTAACTATATGTTTACTGTGTTTCCTAAGTTTTAACCTGTATGCAGAAGAGCAATCTGTAACAGGTACCGTTGAAATACCTGAAATTGTCATTGAATCAAAATGGTTTCCTGGTGAAAAACCAGATGATTTCGCTCAATCTATCACAATCCTTAACGGCGAAGAACTGGAGCGTAAAAAGTCCAATTCAATTGGTGAAACCGTTATAAATGAGCTCGGAGTGAATGCTACTTCCTTTGCACCCGGTGCTAGTCGCCCTATTATTCGTGGGCTAGGTAGCAACCGAGTGAGGGTGCTTGAAAACGGCATTGGTGCGCTAGACGCTTCCAGCCTGAGTGAAGATCATCCTGTGTCGATCGAACCTTACTTTGCCAAACAAATTGAAATTTTGCGTGGACCTTCAACGTTACGTTTTGGTCCTGGTGCGTTTGGCGGCGTTGTGAATATTATTAATAACCGCATTCCAAAAACACTTAAAACAAGTCCATTTGAAGTAAAAGCTGCAGTCGAACACGACACCGTATCAGATGGTGAAACCGCTGCTTTAGAACTTAATGGCACAAGCAATAACTTTGCTTGGCATTTTGATGGCTTAACTCGTGATACGAATGATTATGACATTGATGGGTTTGCCAATGATGAAGAACCAGAGAATCGCGGTAAGTTAAGCAACAGTGACGTTGAAACCGATAACCATGGATTTGGAGCAAGTTATATAAGTGATCAAGGCATGATTGGTTTTGGCTATAATCGATTTGACACCAATTTTGGTGTACCAGGTGCTGAAGAAGGCGATATTCGTATCGACCTGAAACAATATCGCTATGACATGCTTGCAGAATTATATAATCCGTTTAGCAGCATTGAAAAAATATCTTTGCGCTCCACTTACAATAATTACCGCCATTTTGAAATTGAAGAAAGTGGAGAAATAGCCACAGCGTTTGACAATGAAGAGCTTGAGTCCAGACTGGAATTTATTCACACCATCAATGACCATTGGAAAAATGCCCTTGGAGTGCAGTATAACGATCGCGAGTTTGCTGCAGAAGGCGAAGAAGCATTTATTCAGCCACTGGATCAAGAACGCATTGGAGTCTTTGCGGTAAGCCATTATCACAACGAACTATGGGATTTAGAAGGTGGCCTACGCTTTGATCGCGATGAATTTAAGCCTGACAATGGTGATGATGAAGACTTTAGCGTCTACTCAGTTTCATTTGGTGCACAACGCCAGTTGTCCAATGATATGCAATTAAATGTATTTCTTGCCCGCACTGAACGTGCGCCACAAGAAACCGCTTTATATGCAGACGGCCCACATCTTGCAACCCTTACATTTGAAACCGGTTCTACCGACATTGATGAGGAGACATCCTACAATTTTGAAATTGGTCTAGAACAAACCAAAAGCAGTTACAGCTGGGCTGTTAATACCTACTACAACCGTATCAATGATTTCATTTATCTTTCAAGTGTAGATGCCAATAATGACGGCATCGCCGATCGTACAGATGAAGACGGCATGTTTGAGCTGGATGGTGAATTACTTGCAGGCGTATATGAAAATGAAGATGCAGAGTTTTACGGCATTGAAGCAGAGTTTGTGAAACAACTGGTTAGCAATAGTAAATATGATCTGCGTGGCCGCATTTTTGGTGATTATGTGCGAGCTGAGTTTGACGATAGTGATGCGGGTGATGTACCGCGCATCCCTACTGGGCGCTTAGGCTTAGGTTTAGAAGGTTATCGTAATACTTGGAGTGGAACCGTTGACCTTGTCTATGTAGATGACTCAAACAACGAAGCGGATCTTGAAACCGATACCGATAGTTACACCATGTTGAACGCAAGTTTAACGAAGACGTTCTATGCTGGTGATTCAGACATAAAAGTATTTCTTAGAGGCGAAAACTTATTGGATGAAGATGCCCGCCAGCATACTTCCTTCACAAAAGACCGTGTTGTGTTGCCGGGTATAGGCGCTACTCTAGGTGTTTCACTTGAGTTTGAATAATTAAATGGTCAATACTCAATCCATAACAGATAAAACAGCTATTAGTTTATCTTTACTATGTACAATTCACTGCTTAGTTCTGCCTCTTTTAGCTGTTTTACTCCCATCCATTGCAGCCTTGCCATTGAATGATGAAATTTTTCATATATGGATGATAATAGCTGTGCTGCCGATTTCGGCCTTTGCATTAACAATGGGCTGCAAAAATCACAAGCGCTATCGAATATTAGTGCTTGGCAGCATCGGCTTGCTAACTTTATGCCTAACTGCCTTTTTTGGTCACGATTTGTTAGGGGAATCTTTAGAAAAAACATTCACAGTCATTGGTGCAGCAATTATTGCTACCTCCCACCTATGGAATTATCGTTTATGTCAACATCAAAACATGTGCGCATGTTAAGAACAAGATAATGACTAGAAAAAACATTTATAACTTTTCTAGTCATTAAGTACTGTCTCTAGTCACCTACATGAGTATTTATCTTTAGTTAAAAAGGAAATCTTATAGTTTAGTCATTAATAACACTCAATTGATATAATTAACTTACAGTTACATTCTCGCTATTAAATATATCAAGCTTTTACGTATCCTTAAGTTTACTGTAAATAATTATGCTGCAAATTAAATTTGATCGTTTAGCCATTGCTCTATCAAGCATATGCGCTATTCACTGTGCTATTTTCCCTATTATTGCTAGCCTGATCCCCTTACTATCTACCACGATACATCATGGACATGCGTTACATGAATTCTGGTTTCACCAATTTATTTTAATATTTATTTTACCAGTAAGTATTCTTGCTACGATATCCGGATATCGTTTTCATAGAAATATTCTGCCCACCATAATCACATTATTAGGTTTGACTATATTAGTATTTACGGCAGTTTATGCAGGAACATTAATTGCAAACCACACAATACCTCATGCAGCTGAAACCTGGTTGACCATTATTGGAGGCACTATTCACGCAACAGGCCACATGTTTAACCTAATAGCCACAAGAAAATTCAACGTTAAATTTGCACATTAAAAACCAAATTTCTTCTTACATATAAAACAAGGATATCAACCATGATAAATGCACATAAATTTCTACTTACTGGTTTTTTGATAACCGCCTGCGTCACTTTATATGCGGTAGAAGATGATCACTTGGACATAGATCACGAAGAACATGTTGCACATGTGCATGGCCATGCCACGTCTCAAATTACGTTTATCGATGGAACGTTCAACCTAGAGTTTTTACTGCCATCGATAGATGTATTTGGGTTTGAGCACGAACCCCATAATGATAATGAGCGTGAAACTGTCATAAATTCTATGGCCACACTAAAAAGTGCTGATAACATCGTTACTATTCACCCAATAAACGCATGTAAACTTGATTCTGTCAGCCTTGAAAGTAGTATTTTTGATTCACTTAATAAAGAGAACCTTGATCATGATGGCGATGATTCAGACGAACACCACCATACAGAAGAACACCATCATGATGATAATGAAGATGGAGAACATAGTAATGTATCCATTCATTACAAATACAGCTGCTCACACGACAAGCTGGAATCAATAACATATAATGTATTTGATCACTTCCCCACAATTGAAGAGATTGAAGTACAATTTGTTTCTAATGAGAGCCAAAAGCTATTTACTGCAACTTCTAGTACACGCGCGCTATCATTTAAATAATAAACCATACCCATTATTCTATGTCACAAGCCTGTATTCAGTTATCAAATATTGAATTTTATTGGGCCAATACCCAACAGCCTTTAATCAATATTGAATCACTGATTCTTAAAAAATCAGAAAAGCTATTTATTCACGGTCCGAGTGGCTGCGGGAAAACAACTTTATTAAATCTGATTTCAGGAGTCCTTAAACCTTCTCGTGGCGAAATTACAGTTTTAGGAAAAAACTTATTCTCCCAAAAACAAAAATCACGTGATCAATATCGAGCAGATCACATGGGTATAATTTTTCAACAATTCAATTTAATACCCTATCTCAACGTTTTAGAGAATATAACTCTACCCTGTCTATTTTCATGGCGCAGACGAGAAATGCTATCTATACAAAAACGCAGTACTATGGAAGAAGCATTAAGATTATTGGCAGCACTTGGTTTAAAAGACAAAGACATTATCTTTAAAAATGTCACTGAGTTAAGTACTGGCCAACAGCAACGTGTAGCAGCAGCACGCGCATTAATCGGTTCTCCTGAAATTATCATTGCAGATGAACCCACTTCTGCATTAGATCAAGATGCCAAACAGGGATTTTTAAAACTATTGTTTGAAGAAGCAATGAAAAGCAATAGTGCAATATTATTTGTCAGCCATGACCTAACATTAGCCAGTTTATTCGATCGCTCTGTTTCGTTAAATGACTTTAGCAAAGTCAAAAAACATGAACATTAAGATTTTCCAACTTGCTTTAAAAAGCCTCCGATTTCGCAAGCTTTCTATTAGCTTAACGATCTTCTCGCTAGCAATCAGTGTTGTGTTACTTTTAGGTGTAGATATCATACGTGTACAAGCTAAAGAAAAGTTCGCTAATACCATTAGTGGCACAGACTTAATTGTGGGTTCACGAAGCGGCTCTGCGCAATTATTGCTATACAGTGTTTTTCATTTGGGGAATGCAACAAATAACGTTTCTTGGAAAAGCTATAACAAAATCATTAACCATCCGCGCATAAACTGGAGCATCCCTATTTCTCTAGGTGATTCTCACAAAGGACATCGAGTTATTGGCACGACAAGAGACATCTTTCAATATTATCGCTATGGAAAACGTTATAAATTAGCCTTCTCAAGCGGGAAAGAGTTTTCAGAAATGTTTGATACAGTTCTTGGTGCAGAAGTTGCTAAAACTCTTAATTATCAACTTGATGATAAAATTATCCTGGCACATGGAATGGGGAACGTGAGCTTTGCAGAGCATAAAAACTTGCCATTTACTGTAAAAGGTATATTAAAACCAACCGGGACACCCATAGATCGATCTGTATTAATATCATTAAAAGGATTAGAAGCGGTACATATAGGTTGGGAACAAGGTGTACCTAGTCAGCGCCCACTTCAAACAGACGGTTTGAAACAAGACGATTCTAGGCTTCAAATTAAATCCATAACTGCTTTTTTACTTGGACTTAAAAATAAACAAGACATTTTCACCATTCAGCGTGGAATCAACAACTATAAATCTGAACCTCTACTTGCAATCATTCCAGGAATTGCTCTCTTGGAGCTATGGAAAGTGGTAGGTGCTATTGAGAAAGTACTGTTAATTATTGCAGCACTTGTTCTTGTAACAGGCTTATTAAGCATGTTGGCCATTATTTTAACCAATTTAAATGAGCGCCGCCGTGAAATGGCAGTCCTTCGTTCGGTTGGCGCTACACCGAAGACAATATTTTCACTAATGGTAATTGAGTCAGAGGTGTTGGTGATACTTGGTATACTTTTAGGATTAATCATTTTGTATGCTTCTTTAGCACTCATTAATCCTATTTTGTTTAATACATATGGATTAAATATTGAACTTCATTCACCAACCAAGTTCCAATGGCTAATACTGCTAACTATTATCATAAGCGGACTGATCGCTGCAATATTCCCTGCGATCAGCGCTTATAGAAAAACTTTACAAGACGGGTTAACCATACGCACATGAATTATTTCTCTAACAAATATTTTTATCTCGTATTAAATTTTCTGGTTGTTATATCTATAACAAGTTCAATATTATTTGCGAAAGAAGCTAAAGAGTTGGACTGGGATGACCTGGCACCTGAAGGTTATTTTGAAAATATGCAACAAAAACAGCAATCAACATTGAGCGGAATATTTGATAATTTCGGTGATGCACTTGGATTTGATGACGTTGAAGATGATTCTGAAAAAGCACAACAAGCATATGATGAATTATTGGTATCGCTACGCTCTGCACCGATTGTACCTGAGCTAAATGGTCAATATATAAAACTTGCTGGTTTCATAGTGCCTTTAGAATATGATTTTGATAATGGTACCTTTAATGCTTTCTTGTTAGCCCCATACTTTGGTGCCTGCATACATGTGCCACCACCTCCATCCAATCAAATGGTATACGTGAGCTCGGCTAAACCTCTTGATCAAAAGTGGCTGGATAATGCTGTCTGGGTTGAAGGCACCATGACAACAGAAAGCATTAACAGTGAATACGGCTCCGCTTCCTATAGCATGAAAGAAGTTAAACTAGATATTTATGAAGAATAATAAATAGATACAACCTCTAGCAAATATAATATTTGTGAAAAAATAATAGTAATATAAATTTTACTTAATAAATATTTTATGTAGTTTGATCAGCATCAAATTCATCAAGACTTAGAACTACTTTTTTCACATTCTTAAAGTATGCAATGTGAAATAAGGGATCACCCTCATAAACCAGAGGGATATGTGACTGGCCTATGATAATCCCATCATCCGGTGCGATTATTTCTTCTTGATTATGATAGTCACAAACATCTTCAATATATCCGATAACCTGGTCTTTTTTAACTTCTTTTCCCAATCGGGTTCGGGATCTAAAAATACCGCTTACAGGTGCACGCATCCAACCACTTGACTGTGCAACATGTGAAACGGCTTTAATAGATTGGACTTTTGCTATAGGCGGGATCATATTAACGTATCTCATCACATTTAATACTCCATCTAACCCGGCCTTTATACCCGATTCGCTAAAACGCATGGCCTCTCCCGCTTCATACACAAGTACTTGAACATCTTTTGCACGCGCCGCCTCACGCAATGAGCCATCACGAAGTTTTGCGTTAACAATTACTGGTACACCAAATGCTTTTGCCAAATCTGTAATATTCTGATCACTTAAATCGGCACGTATCTGAGGAAGATTGTTACGATTTAATGCAGCAGTATGTAGATCTATACCATATGTACACTTTGATACAATTTCATTCATAAATAAATATGCCAGTCGACCCGCTAGAGAGCCCCGCAATGAACCTGGGAAGCAGCGGTTTAAGTCTCGTCGGTCTGGCAAATATCGTGAGTGCTGCAACATTCCATAGATATTTACAGCAGGTACAGCAATTAATGTTCCCTTTAATCGCTTTACAGATATTTTTTTTAATAATCTTCTAACAATCTCAACCCCATTTAACTCATCACCATGAATCGCCGCACTGACAAACAATTTTGGACCATCTTGTTTGCCACGAATTACATGCACCGGCATCGTTAAGGGTGTGTTCGTATATAAAGGAGGTAACTCAAGCTGCAAAACAGAACTCGCACCTGGCTCAATGCTAGTGCCGGCTATTTTTATATCTTCGCTCATGAAATTTTTCTTATTATATTAACTTGCATTTAAATAACTATCCTTTGCCACGTGTTTTAGTTTTGTTTGGTTTTGCATTTTTTGTTATAAAATCAATAATCATTCCTGCAACATCTTTACCAGTTGCTTTCTCAATCCCCTCAAGTCCTGGCGAAGAATTTACCTCCATGACCACTGGCCCATGACTTGAGCGCAATAAATCTACTCCTGCGACATTTAAACCCATTTTTTTTGCAGCTTTTACTGCTGTTGCTCGTTCCTTTGGAGATAACTTCACTAGTGACGCAGTGCCACCCTGATGAAGATTAGAACGAAATTCGCCTTCTGCAGCTTGACGCATCATAGCTGCAACCACTTTTTCCCCAATTACAAAACAACGAATATCTGCACCCCCTGCTTCTTTAATGAATTCTTGCACTAAAAAGTTAGCACCAAGCTGTCTAAATGCATCAATAATAGTTTCCGCAGCCTTATTCGTTTCAGCTAACACAATCCCCTTACCTTGAGTGCCCTCAATAATTTTTACGACCAAAGGCGCACCATTGACCAATTTAATTAAATCTTTAGTATTCTTAGTAGAGTTAGCAAAACCTGTTAATGGCAAACCAATTCCAGCGCGCGAAAGAATTTGCAAAGAACGCAATTTATCCCTAGACCTTGTAATCGCCACAGACTCATTCAATGGATAAGTACCCATCATTTCAAATTGTCGTAACACAGCCGTACCATAAAATGTTATCGACGCACCAATACGCGGTATCACTGCGTCAAACCTTTCTAACTCTTTGCCTTTCAAATGAACACTTGGCTCATCTGTTGCAATATCCATGTAACAATCTGTTGTATTAACAACATCAATTTCATGACTACGATCTACAGCAGCTTCAATTAAACGTGTGTTTGAGTATAATCTTGTGCCGCCTTTACTTAATAGAGCAATTCTCATATGGAACCTACCTTTTCTTTTTGCCAATCAAGTATGACCTTGCAGGATTGACGATAAATTGATTTTTAATTGCGTCTCGACCTAACAACATTCTAAATAACATGTTTTCACGATTGGTCAATGTGATTTCTGCTTGCAAAATATGTGGCCCTAACTTGATGGGTGTTGCGATTACGTATCTCATTTCACGATGGCCTCCTGAATCAGTAACCTCACGTTGGTCATGAACTTTGCTTATGCATATCACCTCTGTGTCTGAATTATTTTGTATAGGATGTAGGCCAAACCGAACATACTTAATTTCTGATTTTTTAAAAGGCTCAATAAAATAGGTATGCAATGCAGAAGTTTTTGCGCCCGTATCCACCTTGCACTTAACTTGCGTTACACCAAAATCAGGCAACGCAATCCACTCACGCCACCCAATCACATCTAAGTCATTATTTTTTACAACCATGAACACATTGTACTTTTTAATATAGGATTAAACTTAAGTAATAAGCTTTGCTAGTTTTTAAAATAACTATCCATACTATTAGTTTGTTGCTTTAAATTGAGCAATTGATTCTTCCGATATTGATCGCAAGTGTAAATCGCGTTGTGGGTATGGAATTTCGATACCGTGCTCATGAAACTTATTCCACACACCGAGCAACACTTCGCTCTTAACATTTGAACAACCATTCATAGGGTCTGTAACCCAAATTCTTATTTCCAAGTCTACCGAGCTATCACCAAACCCTTTCACTAAGCAAGCTGTTTTTGGCAAGGTCAACACTCGTTTCACATCTGCAGCAGCCTCCAAACAAAGCTCTATTGCCTTATTTAGATCTGATTTATAATGTACACCAACTGGTATTCTTAAACGTAAATTCTCATGACTATAAGACCAATTTTCCACACGGCTTATAATCATTTCTTCATTTGGAACTAAATGCTCAATACCATCACGCGTTATAACTGACACATACCTTGAGCTTAGTGTTTCAACTCGACCATATTGCCCTGCTACATTTATTGTGTCGCCCGGTTTAATAGATTTATCTAAAAGTAAAATGAACCCCGAAATCAAGTTGGAGAAAATCTTCTGCAAGCCAAAACCGATACCGACACCAATGGCACCACCAAGTACCGCAAACGCCGTAAGGTCAATACCTACCGCGCTTAATCCAAACATAAAGGCAGCTGCAACTAATAAAAATTTAAATGTTTTCGAAAGAAGCGCTCGTGCTGATAATGTTATATTTTTACTATTCTTTAAAACATTATCTACTAATTTAATTAGAGCAAACGCAATCCACAAAAAGATAGCAATAGAAAAGAATGACGAAACAATTGCATACAAAGAAATTGATGTTTGGCCAATTTCTATTTTGGTCTCATCTAAAAAATTTACTACAGGTGTTAAATAACCTGTAATATTTAATGCAGCGATAGTCCAAATTACTGCTGATACTGCTCTACTTATTAATGGGTTCTCAATAAACGAAGAACCTAATCGAATAATAAACCATGCAACTATTAAATTTGTTGCTGTAAGCAAAATGGGCCATGGGCGATCAAAAAGAGCATAGCCCAAGGCAAATGCCTCCACCCAAACCAACAATACCAGTGGAAATATTAATCTGCGTAATACAGAAAATATAATACGTTTCGCTTTCGATTTAGAATTTTCTTCATACTTTGTAACTAAAATTCTTAGACGCTTTGAAATAAATAGCGAAACTATGACACCTACAAAAATTATCCCTATCTCGATTAACTGGTGATAACTGAACTGAGCCATATCCAGCCAACCGGTAAACTCACCTGTAACTTTTTCGATTGTCTCCTCTTTTAGAAGCTCATCAATTTTAGGTTTTTGCTCAGACATAGTCAGGAATAAGTATATTTATATCCATTTAAGCTTTCGAAACAATGCCAATAATCCTACTGCAAGCACAGCCATAGTCGTTAGCATAATGAAATAACCATATTTAAATGAAAGCTCTGGCATATATTCGAAATTCATACCATATATACCAGCCAAAAAAGTAAGAGGTAAGAATATCGCAGCGACAATAGTTAAAATTTTCATAATATTGTTGAGCCTATGACTGGAAACAGATATATAACCATCCATTAAATTTTTAATTACACTATTTAACAACGCACTCAACCCTGAAAGACGCGCCATATGCTCTTCAAGATCTTTATATTGATGCCTTAAGTCTCCCTTAGACAATAACGTTTCTTGTTTTGCCATTTCCTCCATGACTGAGTGCTGATTTGTAAATATTCGCATCAAATACTGTGTTTTAGAATTATATCTAATCAACTCGCTTAATAAGTTGTCATTAGGGCGATCCAACATTTCACTCTCTATTTCTTCTAGCCGATTCTCTAAATTAAGAATAACTTTTGTATAACGCGAAATAATTGTTTTAATAATTTTATATGCTAGTGAATATGGTTCATTGCGCGAGGCATCATTACTGATATTTTTCCAAACAGTATTGATACTAGGAGAGTCGCATGCATGAACTGTGATTAAAAATTTCTTACTTATAAAAAAAGAGATATGAAGAATATTAAAATCCATACCTTCAGTTTCTGAGTCAAACGCTTTAATTAATATAAAACTATAGTTTGAATATTTTTCATACTTAGGGGGATGGCGTAGCCTGTATGCATCATTCACCGAAAGACTAGAAATGCTAAAGTTATTTTCTAATAGTTCTTGCTCTTTTTGTTTCTCAATAGATTGGAAGTCAACCCAAATATACTCTTCATCACTTTGAGGAATACAATAATCACTCTCATTTTCAATAACTTCTGCTGAATCTATTTTTTTATTAATTAATAAAGCACGCATAGTTATTATTACTTAAGTATTGTTATATATAAGGACAATTGTAACACCAAGAAACATCAATCACTTATTAATATTCGAGAATGCGGACACAAAAATAAGTTGGTCAATATCAATTACCTATATAATTTATACTTGCTACATTAGTGCTTACATCCACTTTAAGCTAGCGCTGGAAATAATTCTTTTAGGCCATTAGCAATAAACTCGATCGCAAGTGCTGCCAGTATTAACCCCATTATACGTATAATAATATTCATTCCTGTCTTGCCAAGTCGTTGGGCAATCATAGGAGACAACATGAATGCAATAAATAATAGTATCCCCAGAACCAATATATCAGCTGCAACTAAAGCATAGTGAGCAACATTACTACCTTTGTGCCCATAAAGAATAACAGTGCTAATCGCGCCAGGCCCAGCTAGTAGCGGCATGGAGAGTGGGACAACTGCTATGGATTCTTTAGACTCCCCCTCATGCAACTCTTCATCTGTTTGTGTAGCACCACTAGGCCTTGCATGCATCATTGCAATGGCCATGAGCAATATCAGAATACCGCCACCGGTTTTAAACGAAGCAATTGAAATTCCGAAAAATTTTAATATGAGCTCACCTAAAAAAAGAGATACTAAAAGAATAATAGGAACTGAAATTGCCACAACTTTTGCAAATCGCATTTGTTGACTCTTATCAGCACCGTAACTAAGAGATATGTAAATTGGTATTGCGCCTATAGGGTTAATCACGGCAATTAAACCAATAAGCATTTTTATATATTCGCTATATTCAAGCATTACTAGGTCTCATCAAGTATTATGTTTACCCAATAGTCTGTTCTATTAAGTTATAGGTAACAAGCCGGCTAAAGAAAGATCTGTATAAGTAGTATTTACTAGGGCTCACCACTGCTTCGGCCAATAGCGGCCATTTAGATTGATAAAATAATTATTCTTTGTCGAAACTATCAACAATTATTGCTAAATTAAAAGCAGGAAGAGTTTACTCCAAGCTTCCACGCTTCTTCCGAAAATGAGATTGAAACACCCAATGCAAATGCGCCTATTGCAACCTGACTCGCATCTTCAAGATTAAAGCTAAATTTCATTTTTATTATTTATAGTGTATGTCTACATTGCACTGTGAGAAGGCATTATAATTTATATTTTGGCAGACTTTTGCCTGAGTTGTTGTGCTTCGTTGAACACATAAAATAAATTGAGTGTTGCGAACCCCAGTTCGTTTCAATAACAACAATTACTTAACTTTGAGAATGGTGGCTATGGGTGGACTTGAACCACCGACCCCAGCATTATGAAAGCCTTCTTGCCCCTTCCCTAAGTAACTGCTTTCAAAGTATATTCTTATTACTTTTCAACATCTTATCGGATTATTTGCCTCAGTCAGTTGTTCACTAAAGTACATCAAAATCTACATATGTACACTCTATTTGGACTACAGAGGGACTACCGAAGTTACTGGGTTGCAATGAGAATAAAACTAACTACAAAATCAATAGAAGCTACAAAGATAAAAAATAAAGTCTACGACGTTCA
>JBGCDX010000027.1:0-9429 GCA_045105815.1 Gammaproteobacteria bacterium | reverse complement strand
TAACGCGGCGCCCTGTCCATATTTCCTATCACTCTATTTACCTATCTGCATATAGATTTGCTTATAGAATAGAGAGCATCCATGCATTCACATCCGTAATGCTTTAAGTCATCCTTCTACCGAAATTTTCTTCGGCAACACTTTTTCCTTTTTAGGAATATGTAATTTAAGAACACCATGCTCAGTTTTAGCCGTAATTTTATCTGCATCTGCAGTATCCGGAAGCGTAAAGCGGCGATAAAAACTTCCATACGCTCGCTCAGTTCGAGTAAAGCCTGTGCCCTTATCTGTACTTTCGGACTTGCGCTCACCCTTTACGGTTAGCACACCATCCTCTAACGAAACATCAATATCTTTAGGTTCAACACCTGGCACATCTGCTACCACCTCATAAGCATCCTTGGCTTCTTTAATGTCTACAGCAGGCACCCAATCCGTGGCGGTATCCGTATAACCAGCAGCATTGGTATTAAACATACGATCTAGTTCTCCACTAAATTCGCGGAAGGTATCCATTGGATCCCGATAAACTCTTGCTAGCATTTTAGCCTCCTAAAAGTCGAGTAAATAACGTTGATAATAAAAATATGTGGGCTATTTATAGCTTTTCAAGTCGATTTTTAGGTTATTTTTAGCTTTTTTATATTAATTTAGAACAGTTTACTTAACTTCGAACTGCGCGGCGGCGCGATTCTTTTGAACCGCATCAGGCGTAAAGATTTGACCATTCATAGCCAAATAGATTCCATGAGGCAAATGTTGGGCAGCAGATATTGCATAGCCAATATTAAAAATAGCATCTGTGTTTCGAAAACGCGCAGGTTGCATTGCACCCGTAAGCACAATAGTTTTATCCTTAATGCCTGCTAGGCATTGCGCAGTATTAATCATGGTATCCGTGCCATGAGTAATAAGTATATTTTCACAAGAGTCGGTAGATACTTGCCGTAAAATTATTTCACGATCACTATCAGTAATTTCCAAACTGTCTTTCTTAAGAATCGAAGCCACCTCAAAAGAAAACTTTACTAGTGCTTCTTTTAATATACTTCCTACTACCGGCTCACCTATTTGATATTCGCTTAATGCATCAAAATAAACTTTATCAATTGTGCCACCAGTACAAAAAACTTTGACTTGATGCTTGATTGAATGCTCTTGATTCGACATGAGTGACCTACTTTTATTCTATGTTCTGTACTTGTTCGCGCATTTGTTCGATTAGCACCTTTAAATCTACAGCGGCTTGTGTAGTTTCTATATCCGCAGACTTTGACGCCAACGTATTAGCTTCGCGATTAAACTCTTGCATTAAAAAATCTAAACGTCTACCAATAGGATCTTTGCGATCAAATATTGTCTGCATTTCAGTTAAGTGGCTATCCAATCGATCTAGTTCTTCTGCCACATCTAATTTTTGTGATGCATACACTAACTCTTGCTCAAAACGTTGTTGGTCCATATCGACATTCAGCTCATCAATTCGTTGCTGCTGCTTTTGTTTTATTGCCTCTAAAACCTGTGGGTAACGTTCGCGCACTCGCTTAACAATATTTTTAATTTCATCGCAGCGTTCTTGTAGCATACCTTTTAAACGTTCGCCTTCAGTTCCGCGCATCTCTACAAGCTGCTCGGTTGCGTTTTTAAACAGCTCCAAACACGTAGCATGAAAACTATTCATATCCGTTTCCGCAGTTCGCACCACGCCAGGCCAAGCAAGCAAATCTACCGCTTCTGCGGGAGTAGCTTGAGGAAGTTTTGCGTTTACGTGATTAATTTGTTTAATCAAGCTCTCCAATAACGGCTCATTAATTTCTAATGCTGCGGTCTGAGCCTCAGCTAACTGATAGCGAAAAGTACAATCCACTTTGCCACGCGCAAGTTTAGATTGCAGCAGCTTACGTAATTGTGGCTCAATGCGACGAATTTCTTCTGGCAAACGTAAGTTTATTTCTAAATAGCGATGATTAACCGAGCGCAGCTCCCAGCTTACATTGCCCTGATCACACACATCTTCCACCCTGGCAAACCCCGTCATACTGCAAAGCATTTTATTTTATCCTTTTAAATTCTTATGCTATCTAAAAAGCACGTCTTATTATAAGTTGAAATACAATCGAAATTTTTTGCGTATAATGCGCGACTCTTTGCAATTCCACCAGGTAGTTTTATGAATTCTTCTAATACATCGTCCGGTACACCATCAAACACATCCATCGCTCGACCTAGCGGCCGTCAGCCAGACCAAATGCGTGATATCCGATTTACACGTAATTATACCAAGCATGCGGAAGGTTCAGTATTAGCAGAATTTGGCGATACCAAGGTGCTTTGTACTGCCAGTGTGTCAGATCAAGTGCCGCGGTTCCTCAAAGGCAAAGGTCAAGGCTGGATCACTGCTGAATATGGCATGTTACCTCGTTCGACGAATAGCAGGATGGGACGTGAAGCCTCTCGAGGTAAGCAAGGCGGACGCACACTTGAAATTCAGCGTTTAATAGGTAGATCACTACGCTCAGCCGTAGACTTAACGCTACTTGGCGAGTACTCAATCACTATAGATTGTGATGTGATCCAAGCTGACGGAGGTACGCGAACTACTTCTATATCGGGAGGTTTTGTTGCACTCTACGATGCTATTCAAAAAATGTTGGCCTCTGGTGCGCTCAAAAAAGACCCTGTGAGTCATTACATTGCTGCCATATCTGCGGGTATTTATAAAAATACTCCGGTCTTAGATCTAGATTATGCAGAAGACAGCGATGCAGAAACCGATATGAATATTGTGATGAATGACAGTCAGGCATTCATCGAAATACAAGGTACCGCAGAGCAACAAGCCTTTACTCAAGATGAACTAAACAGCTTATTAAGTTTGGGCAACAAAGGCATTCAAGAAATTATTCAACAGCAGAAAACGTGTTTAAGTTAATTAGTTTTTCATATTATGAATAATGGGGAAATTGTATTAGCCAGTGGTAACTCAGGAAAGCTAAGAGAAATCCAGGCAGTTCTTGATGAGCAACGCTTTAAACTGATTAAACAATCAGAACTTGATGTTCCTGACGTTCCTGAAACGGGCACTACGTTTGTAGAAAATGCCATCATCAAAGCACGACACGCTGCAAAACTTACCGGTCTACCCGCTCTTGCAGATGATTCTGGAATAGAAGTTGATGCTCTAGATGGAGCGCCTGGCGTGTATAGCGCACGTTATGCCGGCACGCATGGTGCGGATGAAGCCAACAACACAAAACTTCTACATGAAATGAAAGGTGTTGATGAAGCGCAACGCACAGCACGTTTCCAGTGTGTGATTGTCTATATGCAGCATGCAGCAGACCCGATGCCACTGATTTGCGAAGGCACTTGGGAAGGCATGATAATGCATGATTTATCTGGCCCACACGGCTTTGGCTATGACCCATTATTTTATGTGCCTACGCATCAATGCTCATCTGCCGAACTAAATCCTGCAGAAAAAAATCGCATTAGCCATCGCGCACAAGCTCTACAAAAATTAATTACTCACTTCAAATAAACCAACTCGAGTTGAGCGAGGCTTAGCATGTGTCATTATGCTCCGCTATGACTAAACGCGAGCCCAATGTCCCCTTATCACTCTATGTGCATATTCCTTGGTGCATAAAAAAGTGCCCTTATTGTGATTTTAATTCACACGAGATACAAAGCTCACTTCCCGAAGATCAGTACGTTAGTGCATTAATTCTTGATTTAAAAAGATATGCAAAAGAAATGCAGGACCGAGAAGTAACCAGTGTATTCATTGGTGGTGGAACACCTAGTATTTTCAAGGCTGATAACATCAAACATCTGATGGATGCTATTCGAAATCAACTAACCCTTAACGCTAGCGCAGAAATTACGATCGAAGCCAATCCTGGCACAACCGACCAAGAAAACTTTTTAGGCTTTCGTGCAGCAGGTATAAATCGAATTTCCATCGGCGTGCAAAGCTTTACCGATTCACAGCTGCAAAAACTGGGTCGTATTCATAATGCCAACAATGCTATTAATGCTGTGAACACTGCTAAGCAGGCTGGGTTTGAGAACATAAATATCGATCTAATGTACGCGTTACCACAACAAGATATAGCTGCAGCACTTTATGACATTGAACAAGCGATCCAACTTAACCCAACACATATTTCCTACTACCAGCTAACCATAGAACCAAATACCAGCTTTTACCGACAACCACCAAGCCTACCCGACAGCCAAGCGAGTTGGGAGATTCAACAAAATGGAATGGAATTGCTCGCAGAACATGGTTATCAACAATATGAAGTATCGGCTTATGCACGAGACGGCAATCAATGCCTTCACAATATCAACTATTGGCAGTTCGGAGACTACCTGGGTATTGGTGCAGGTGCACACCAGAAATTAACGCTGAAAAACGCCTCTGAGCGTCCACCAAACCGTATTACTCGCTGCGAAAAGCCCAAACACCCGCAACAATACATGCGCTCCATAAATGAAGCTCAGAGCACTTTAGCTTTCCATACGCTGACTGAAAAGGATATTATTTTTGAATTCATGTTAAACGCATTACGATTAAAACAAGGTTTTACAAAGCAACAGTTTGAGTTGCACACAGGCATACCTATTGAAAGCATTAACCAGCCTTTACAAGCACATATTTCAGAAGGCTTATTGGTAATGACTAACGATACAATTCACTGCAGCGATCGTGGTTATAGGTTCCTAGACGATGTTTTACAAAACTGGTTGCCACAAGATACGCTTAGTTAATTATTAAGTTGACATATTTAAAACATTATTTAATTAGAATATTGGCTTTCACATATTAATAGGTAATTGCAATGCAAACAAAATGGTTAGCTTTGGGTACATTCGTTTTAATTCTAATCGGTGCCGGTGGTTACTGGTTCGGACAAAAATCAATAAACAATATCGATCGTGAGTTATTTAGCCAAAACACATCAGCGCCAATAGAATCTGAAGAAACCATGACAGTTGAAGAAGCGCAACTGCAACGCAAAAATCATTATCAAAGCTTAACCAGTATTACTGAAGTTCTATCATTACCTTCATACTTTGCTCAACAAGAAGCACTACATTCTCTAGCGGGACGCGCGAACCGTGTTGAATTACAACAATTACTAAAACAAGCCGCTGCGGTAACCCATGCGCCACAACGTGAGAACCTATTGCAAATTATCCTTGCTCGGATAACAGAAATTGACCCACAAACCGCAGCAAACATTGCAATACAAGCCTACCAAAACAAAAACCATTCGTTACTCCCCCAGGCTTATCGTCACTGGGCAAAAATCGATATTGATGCTGCCATCACAAGCGCTAACGCTATAAAAAATGCAAATCAAAAAAGCACGGCTGCACAAAGTATCATTAGCACCGTGAGTGTGAATGACATTCAACGAGTGACAGAAGTCTCAAAACGCTTAGGCGTGGAAGTTTCAAAAGATCAGCATGTAAGTAATGCCTTAATAGAAAAAGCATCTCAAGACCCAGAAACAGCCATGCAAGATGCTATGAAAATGTCTGCTGGCTATGAACGTGATAGTGCTTTACAAGGCATTATCGATACTTGGGCTACACAGGATCCTCAACAAGCATTTTCTTATGTTGAACGCATCTCTGATAATCGTATACGCCAACAATTATTTGAGACGGTTTTATACCGATGGGCAGAAGCCGACCCAAAAGCTGCATATGAAATATTACAGACGCTGCCCAATGCTGGTAGAACAAGCAATATTAGTTACACCGTGTTTACCTACTTAGCTAACGAGAACCCCAGACAAGCGCTGAATATAATTGAAAATATCCCTTCTTCTCGAAATCGAATGGATGCCTATAACGCTACGATACAATCCTGGGCAGCGGAGGATGCGCAAGCTGCGGCAACCTTTGTAGCTCAACTAGATAACAAACAGTTAAAGCAGCAACTCGCACCCACAGTAATTCAATACTTAAGCACACAATCTCCCGATGAAGCTTTGGCATGGGCAAGAGAACTAGACCCCACGGGACAACTTTATTTGCAAAATACAGTGGTTTCACAAATTGCGGCAGAAAACCCTGAGCGTGCATTGCAAATTGCACTGGACTCCCAACAAGCCGTATTACGGCAACAACTTATTGTAACGGTGATTGATAACCTTTCTTACAATGACCCACAACGTGCTGCTGAAATGATTGATCAACTTCCCAATGCAGATGTGAATTCAAACACCATTAACTCCGTAGTATACAATTGGGCAAACAACGATCCCGATGCAGCCATGGCATGGGTGAACAGCAAAAGTGGTCAAATACGTGATGATGGCCTAATCAGTATCGGCAATCAGCTGGCGAGTGTAGACCCTGATTTAGCGGCAAGTTACTTACCGCAACTTGCAGGACCCGTTCGTGAGAGTTGGGCACAAAATATTACCTATTACTATTCATCTTATGACTTAACTGAAGCCGCAACGTGGATTGAAAACTTTAGAGGTGAAACGCTCTATGGAAACTTATTGAGTTCAGTAGTTGGAGCAGCTGCCAGTAGCGATGTGGACTACGCATTACAACTGACCCAAAATATGCCTACACAAACACAACGTAATGAATTAATTCGCCAAATAGCAGATCAAATCTCTTACAACGACCCTCAACGCGCAGATCAGCTCTATGCCCGCTTACCTCAAGAAGCAGCCCAATAAGTTAGAATGAGTAATCTCCTCACCCCTGCCATCATTGATTGCCCCTACTGTGGCGAACATCTAGAAATACTGATTGATGACAGTGCAGGCAACCAGGACTACGTGGAAGACTGCCAAGTCTGTTGCTCACCAATTGAAATTGCCATTCAAATTGATTCGGCGGGTCAAGTTATAGATATTCAATCCAAACGAGATACTGACTAATTCTTCACCATTTTAGGCCTATATTTCGTAATTTTTGGTTGGGTTATACACAAGTGACTCAATACCCATATTTTAAATGCGTTATTTTGATCAAGAAATCATCAATTTCAACTTTGATGCCATAACTCTCATTAAATCAATCACTTATATTCTTGTACATAATTTGGGCGATTTAATAAAAGTGTCAAATTTCTCGTGTTTTGTCGATATACATTAAATTTACACACAGATTTATCCACAGATTTTGTGGATAACTGATAAACCTCTATGTGGACAACCACTTAAGACTATCTCATCAACGACCTTATAAAGGATGGGCGCAAACTGAAGTCTAAAAGCTAATCATCTGCTACCCCTTGAGTTGGTGTTTAGGGTTGCGTATGATCCGCTGGCTCTACAGAGAAACAATCATTATGAAAGCAGATATACATCCAAACTACCAAGAGATTAACGTAACGTGCAGTTGCGGTAATACCTTCACAACTCGCTCAACCTATGGCAATGATGCCTTGAGTCTTGATGTATGCTCTCAGTGCCACCCGTTCTTCACAGGTAAGCAAAAGATTGTAGACACCGCAGGTCAGGTAGATAAATTCCGCAAGCGTTACGGCAACAAAAGCTAATATCTAACTTACCTTTGCTTATTCAGCAAACCTCACGGTAAACGTTACATAGAATTTTATAACACCTTAATTAACTAGGGTTTTATACCTGTGGGTATTTGGCTTATCTCCAAATCAAGGCTACGATTGTGTGCATACAATCAAAAAGCTGGAAACTTTATACTGTTAATCTACGTCAAATATACAGGTCAAACATACAGTAAGACGCTTACACTTTGGTTGGTAAAATATTAATTAACGTAGATCACGCAATTAGTGAAATTTGAGGAATTGATGATGGGCAAACAACTTAACGTATTTTCATTAAGCATTATCTTACTTGGAAGTCTTATTTTTTCGGGATGCGCCACTAATCCAGTTACAGGAAAACAAGATTTAGTATTAATGTCTGAAGCGCAAGAGATTAATCTCGGCAAGCAAGCTCATCAATCAGTCATGAAACAATACCGACCGTACAATGACCCTGCTTTACAAAGTTATGTTGAAGGCTTGGTAGATGAAATTGGTAAGAAAAGTCACCGCTCTAACTTGGTCTACCACGTAACCGTTTTAGACAGTCCTCAAGTAAATGCTTTTGCTCTCCCAGGTGGCTACCTTTACATCACTCGCGGCATTATGGCCTATATGAATTCAGAAGCTGAACTAGCCGGAGTATTGGGTCACGAGCTTGGTCATATCACTGCAAGACATGGTGTACGTCAACAAAGTGCTGGCACTATCGCGGGTATATTGGGGGCCGGTGTTGGCATCCTTACCGGTAGCGGCCAAGCAGCACAAGCGGCCAATGTAGGCAGTACAGCATTGATCCGTGGCTACGGACGTAACCATGAATTGGAAGCAGACCGTTTAGGTGCAGAATACTTAGCGAACGTTGGTTATGACCCCGAAGAAATGATTAATGTAGTAGGCATCCTAAAAGACCAAGAAGAATTTGATAAACAACTGGCTAAAGAGGAAGGTCGTGAACCACGCGCTTATCATGGTACCTTTTCTACGCACCCTAAAAACGATACCCGTTTACAAGAAGTCATACGTGCGGCAGATAAAATTAATACCGCAGCCACACGTGAAGCGGGTCGTGAAAAATTCTTAAAATATATGGATGGTGCTGTTCTAGGCACTGCTGAACAGGATGGTGTCCTACGCAAGAACAGGTTCTATCATAGCGATTTAAATTTATTTGTAGAATTCCCTGAAGGCTGGAAAGTAGATAATTTGCCTGATCGCTTAATCGCTTCACCTAAAGCAGGTGATGCACAACTACAAATCACCATTGATGATTTGAATAAACAACAAACGCCTAAGCAATATTTATCTGAACAATTCAAAGGTAAAGTCACAAAAGGTCAACCTGTTCAAACCGTAAACTTTCAAGGTTATACCGGTTACACCAACCTACCTACAAAAAGTGGCACAGTGCCAAGTCGTGTTGCAGCCGTCTTTCATGGTAAACGCATCTACCAAGTATTAATTGCCGGTAAAGACAGTAGTGCATTAAGCAAATATGACTCTGTAGGTCTCGGCACCATAAAAAGCATGCGCCAACTTAAGAGCGCTGAAAGAAAATTAGCCAAGCCAAAAAATATTAAATTAATTCGTGCAAAATCTGGCGACACGTTTGCAAAATTAGCTAAAAAATCTGACATACAAAATCACCCCGTTGATCAGTTACGCCTACTTAACGGCATGTACCCTGATGGTGAACCTAAACCAGGGCAACTTATAAAGATCGTGCAATAAACCTACAATTCTCTGTTAATGACTTCAAAGCGGCTCTCTAGTAGAGTCGCTTTTTTTATGTACACCTTTTTAATATTTTGACTGATAACGTCTACTTAATAGACTCAAGCATCTATGTGTTTCGCGCCTGGTTCACCGTGCCCGATAGT
>JBGCDX010000026.1:0-35089 GCA_045105815.1 Gammaproteobacteria bacterium | reverse complement strand
CCAAACTGCTCGACGTTTCAATATGGAAGTACAGCCGCAATTAGTGCTATTACAGAAAACACTATTAAATATTGAAGGTTTAGGTCGCACCTTAGATCCTGATTTAGATCTTTGGAAAACGGCAAAACCCTTTTTAGATCGTTGGATGAGTGAACAAGTTGGTCCACGTGCACTGATGTCAGGATTACGCAAACAGTTGCCACGTTTGGCTGAGCGTTTGCCGGAAATCCCAGACTTGGTCTATTCTACAATGAAGACCTTAGAGCAAGGCCAGACCAAACTTGAAATGCATAGCCATGAACTTGAGGAAATACGTAAAGAAATTAAAAATTCGAATCGCAATTTGATTGTAGCGGTCGCATTAGGGTTTGCAGGTGTCATCGCAGCAATGTGGCTTTTCTAATATTCACGTCAATAATAAGTACATATTTATCTAAATGGATGTAACCCCAATACTAGATCCTCTTAATGAGGCTCAGAGAGAAGCAGTAAGTTGTGACACTGTTCCAGCTTTAGTTATTGCAGGTGCGGGTAGCGGAAAAACCCGTGTGCTGGTGCATCGTATTGCTTGGTTATGCGAAGTGGTTGGTGTTTCGCCGTTCAGCATTCTTGCAGTGACTTTCACTAATAAAGCGGCTGCGGAAATGCGTGCACGTGTAGAAGAGCTACTGAATAATAATTTAGCAGGTATGTGGATGGGTACTTTCCACGGTATTTCTCACCGCTTGCTACGTGCACATTGGCAAGAAGCCAATCTTAAACAGAGCTTTCAGATTCTTGATAGTGGTGATCAAATTCGTTTAATGAAGCGTGTTATCCAAGGTATGGGTTTGGATGACACCAAGTGGCCTGCTAAAAATGCGTGTTGGTTTATCAATTCGCAAAAAGAAGAGGGTCTGCGCCCTAAAGATATGAGTGATAATGGCGATATTACTCAACGCCAACTGATAAAAATTTATGCTGCGTATCAAGAGGCTTGTGAGCAAACAGGATTAGTTGATTTTGCAGAATTGTTGTTACGTAGCTTAGAATTATTAAAGCATCGCCCCGATATTCTTGCTCATTACCAAACCAAGTTTCGACATATCTTGGTGGATGAGTTTCAAGATACTAACTCGATTCAATATCAGTGGTTGAAATTGCTTGCTGGTGAGCAAAACCCTATATTTGCAGTAGGAGATGACGATCAATCAATTTATGGTTGGCGCGGGGCGCGAGTCGAAAATATTCAAAATTTTGAGACAGACTTCAAGGGTTCTCTACTTTTTAAGCTAGAACAAAACTATCGTTCCACTAACACTATTTTGTCCGCAGCGAATTCATTGATTGATAACAATCAAGGTCGTATGGGAAAGAAATTGTGGACTGATGGTGATGATGGAGAACCAATATATCTGTACGCATCCTTTAACGAACAAGATGAGGCGCGGTTTGTTGCGGATAAACTTAAGCATTGGCTAGATACCACGAGTGGTCGTCGTGATGATGTGGCTATCTTGTATCGCTCGAATGCACAGTCACGCGTATTTGAAGAAGTTTTTATTTCACAAAGTATTCCTTACCGCGTGTATGGCGGTTTGCGCTTCTTTGAACGAGCAGAAATTAAAGATGCGTTAGCCTATTTGCGTTTAGCGAAAAATGTTGATGACAATCCTTCTTTTGAACGTATTGTCAATGTGCCCACACGCGGTATTGGGCAGCGTACCGTAGCATTGGTACGTGATTTTGCGAAAGAACATCAGCTCACCATGTGGCAAGCTGCAGAAAAAATATTGCAATCTAGTTTGCTGGCGGCTCGTGCTTCGAATGCGCTTGCACAGTTTATGAATTTGATGGTCAAGCTATCTAAAGAAATTTCAGAGTTAGAATTAAGTGAGCAAGTGGATCATATAATTCAAATTTCTGGATTGGTTGCGCATCACGGTAAAGATGCTAGTGAGAAAGCAAAGTCACGAGTAGAAAACTTAGAAGAACTTGTAGTGGCTGCAAGCGGATTTGTTGTAGATAACGAATTATATGAAGGTATGCCACCATTAGATGCGTTCTTAACGCACGCGGCGCTTGAGGCGGGCGAAGGTCAGGGCGCTAAATGGGATGATTGTGTGCAATTGATGACACTGCATGCTGCAAAAGGATTGGAGTTCCCGTTAGTATTTTTAGTCGGATTGGAAGACGGTTTGTTTCCGTCCAGTATGTCTATGGAAGAGCCCGGTCGTTTAGAAGAAGAACGACGACTATGTTATGTGGGCATTACGCGTGCACGACAACAACTGGTGATGAGTTATGCTGAATCTAGGCGTCAATACGGTTCTGATAACTACAATCCACCTTCACGGTTCCTGAGCGAAATCCCCAGTGAATTGGTTGCAGAAGTGCGGCCAAGAGCTAAGGTCACTCAGCCTACGTACCAATCTTCCACGCCATCGATGATGGTGAATGGTTCTAGAGCGAATAGCGAAGCCTTAAACGATACGGGAATTAAGATGGGAGGCCGAGTGTCGCATGCCAAGTTTGGAGAAGGGGTTGTGTTAGATTGTGAAGGCAAAGGCAGCAGCGCTAGAGTACATGTGCATTTTGAATCGGCTGGCAGTAAGTGGCTGGTGTTGGCGTATGCCAATTTAAATGTTATTGCTTAAACCTGATTTATAATTTCAGTTATTTTAAATTATTTCATGATACAAAAGTGACATAAAAGTAATGAAGCGAGTGACTTGATTATGCAAAGAAGAAAATTTTTACAATACGCAGGTGCAACGGCATTTACAGGTGCAGCTGCTGGTATTACCGGGTGTGGTGGTAAAGACAAGAGCACACAAACATCTGTCACACCACTCGCAAACGATAAGACTTTTGAATGGAAAATGGTTACGACTTGGCCAAAGAATTTTCCTGGATTAGGTACCGGCGCAGAATTTTTAGCCAAGCAAATTAATGCCATGTCTAATGGCCGCATTAACATAAAAGTATATGGTGCCGGTGAACTGGTTCCCGCGTTTGAAATTTTTGATGCGGTGGCGAGTGGTTCTGCACAAATGGGTCATGGTTCGGCTTACTATTGGAAAGGGAAGTATGCTGCGCTACAGTTTTTCTCGACTACGCCTTTTGGTATGACCGCAATAGAAATGAATGCGTGGTTGTACCATGGTGGTGGAATGGAGCTTTGGCAAGAAGCTTATAAGCAGTTTGGTTTAGTGCCCGCTGCTGCAGGCAACACCAATGTGCAAATGGCAGGTTGGTTTAACAAAGAAATTAATACACTAGAAGATCTAAAAGGCTTGAAAATGCGCATCCCTGGATTAGGGGGTGAAGTACTAAAACGTGCGGGCGGCACACCCGTTAATCTTCCTGGTGGCGAATTATTTACTTCCTTAGATTCAGGTACCATTGATGCAACAGAATGGGTGGGGCCCTATAATGATCTGGCATTTGGTTTTCATAAGATTGCTAAGTATTACTATTATCCGGGCTGGCATGAGCCAGGTACTACGCTAGAATGCTTCATCAATCAAAATGCCTATGATGAATTGCCAAAAGATTTACAATCTATTGTGATGAATGCATGTCGCGTTGCCAATCAAGAGATGTCTTTGGAATATATTGCGCGAAATAATGATGCTTTAGATACTTTGGTGAACGAGCACAATGTAGACTTGCGTAGATTGCCTGATGACGTCATCCTTAAGTTGGCTGAGTTGTCGAAAGAAGTGACCGCTGAATTGGGTTATACCGACCCACTGGCACGTAAGATTTTTGATTCATATACTGAATTTTTCAACAAATCTCGTGCTTGGTTAGATATTTCAGAGCGTGCCTACTTGAACTTGCGAGCGTGATAGACTAAAACAGTCAACAGATTTCATAAACATAATAATAACCATAATAAAATTCAGGAAAAGGAGTAGTTAACGTGGATGATCTTTTTGTAAAGTGGCGCACGATGTGGGATGCCAAGGAGTACACCATCCAATTATTCTTTATGGCTAATTTTTTAATTGCCCTCTACATTGCGTATCTACCGTTACGCTCTAATGGTAGAGAGATTACTGCGCTTAATCGCACCATCATGATTGGGTTTGGTTTGGGTTATGCAGCATTAGTGTTGTATGCATATTTTTCACTTGTGCCAACGTTCTCGCCATACGGTTAAGTAGAAAAGTTACTTAATAATAAAAAAACGGCGGCCTAAGATAGGTCGCCGTTTTTTTTGTGTCCGATAAAACTTAAGGAGCAACTGTTCTTTCTAATAAATTTTATCAGGTAGCCAAGTCGCTAGTTCAGGGAAATAAGCAATTAACATTAAAGCAATAACCTGAATAACGATGAAAGGCGCAACGCCACGGTATATTTGTTTGGTTTGAATTTCTTTCGGTGCTACTCCACGCAAATAAAATAATGCAAACCCAAATGGTGGAGTGAGGAAAGAGGTTTGTAAATTTATCGCGATCATGATGCCTAGCCATACCGGATCTACACCAAGTGAAAGTAGCACTGGGCCTACTATAGGTACGACTACAAATGTAATTTCAATAAAGTCGAGAATAAAGCCGAGCAAGAACATCAAAAGCATAACGATTAAAATTGCTGTGAAGGTGCCGCCCGGTAATTGGGTTAACAAGTCATGCACTGCAGCATCACCACCGTACCCACGGAATACTAAAGAGAAAAGCGACGCACCGATAAATATCATAAACACCATGCAGGTAACACGAACCGTACGCCGCATGACGTCTCTTAAGCATTGCAAATCAAGTCGACGATTGAATAAAGCTAGTAATAAAGCTCCAATGGCACCTACAGATGCAGCTTCGGTTGGTGTGGCAACACCTTTAATAATCGAACCGAGCACTAAGAAGATCAATAAAATGGGTGGAACTAATGCTCGAGTTACCCGTTTCAACCAAGCCGCTAAATTTAAATCTTCATGCTTTTGCATGGCGGGCATAGCCGCCGGCTTAGTCCATGCGATGAACATTACATAAAGAAGATATAAGCCCACTAATAACAAACCTGGAATAATGGCACCTAAAAATAAATCGCCTACAGATACTGTGTCAGGAGAAAAATTGCCTTGGCTGAGTTGGGCTTGTTGATAGGCCGAAGAAAGTACATCACCGAGTAAAACTAAAATTATAGATGGAGGAATAATTTGGCCGAGTGTTCCTGATGCGCAAATGATTCCGGTCGAAATTTCAGGTTGGTAACCTCTTTTCAACATGGTGGGCAGTGACAGTAAACCCATCGTGACCACTGTTGCACCCACAATACCGGTGCTGGCAGCAAGTAACATACCAACTAGTATCACTGAAATACCTAACCCACCACGTAAGGTTCCAAATAATGACGCCATGGTGTCGAGTAATTCATCTGCAATTTTAGAACGTTCCAGCATGACGCCCATGAACACAAATAATGGTACTGCAATGAGTGTTTGATTGGTCATGATGCCAAATAAACGACTTGGGAAGGCTTGCAGTAATGCTGGATCAAACGTGCCGGTGAGGATTCCACCAAAAGCAAATATTATGGATACCCCTGCTAGTGTGAACGCAACGGGGTAACCAAATAACAGCACGCATATTACGGCAAGAAATAATATGAATGCTACGATCTCCATCTTATCTTTAATCTAGAGATGCGTCTGGTGATTTAAGGTTTAACCACGCACGGCCCACTAACGAAATGGCCTGTAAGAAAAGTAGTATTGCCATCAAAGGCATGAGTGTTTTTAAAATATAAACAAATGGTAGGCCACCAGCTTCGCGCGAGCCTTCAAGTAGTTTCCAAGAATTGAGTACATACTCGAAACTTATCCAGAGAATAAAGCTGGCGAAAGGTAATAACAAAAACAAGGTGCCAAATAAATCTACTTTAGCTTTGTTTTTCGTCGACATACTTTGGTAAAAGATATCCACGCGCACATGCTCGTTATGCTTAAGCGTGTATGCGCCAGCGAGCATAAAAACAAATGCGTGTAAGTAAATGGTGGATTCTTGTAGTGAAATACGGCCAAAATTAAAGCCGTAGCGTAAAACCACAACGAGAAAGGTGATGAATACCATAATGAGTACTAACCATGCAGCGATTCGGCCAATACGCTCATTTAACGCATCGATTATGTTGCAAAGTTTTTGCATTTATTTGCTTAGGTTGATCAAGCCAATGTAGTCAAACTAGGTGAGTGTGCAATCCGTGCCAATAAAATATTCTTAAAAGTGTCTGGGTTTTTTATATGAGTGATTTCGCCATCTTTAGGAAAAATTTTATCTTGCAGGCGAGAAAGCCAGAATCGAAGTGCTGCGGCACGCAGCATATATTGCCAAACTTGTAATTCTTGCGGTTGAAAAGCACGTTCGGCCTGGTAAGCATTCATTAAAGCGTTATAGGCGTCTTGGTTTAGTTCGCCATTATCTTTGCTACACCAATCATTTACGGTAACGGCCAGGTCGTATAACAGTGAGTCGTTGCAGGCATAATAAAAATCAATGATTCCAGTTAGTGCTTGATCCTCAAACAGGACATTGTCACGAAATAAGTCCGCATGAATGACACCTTTAGGTAAATTTTCAGGCAAAGCTTGTTTGCGAAAATGAATTTCATTCTCCAAAATGATTTGATCATCACTAGATAAGTGTTCAAAGATGCGTTCGGCTGTATTTTCTGACCAGGCAATGCCGCGAGGGTTTACTAATTCACCTTTAAATGATTCACCTACCGTATGCATTTGTGCCAGTGCATGCCCGACAGCAGCACAATGAGCGCTATTTGGTTGTAACTCATTTTTGCCTGGTAAGCGTCTTACTATAGCGGCGGGTTTATCTTTTAAAACTCGCACATAATCATCATGTAGATCCGCAATGGGGTGTGCGGTTGGCATGCCATGATCGGAGAGATGCGCCATGAAATTTAAATAGTAGGGAAGAGTGTCAAACCCAACTTCTTCAAAGATCGTTAAGACAAATTCACCATTTTCGGTGGTGACAAAATAGTTTGTATTCTCAATTCCTGCATTAATGCCTTGGTAGCTTAGTAACGCACCTAAGGAATAATGTGTGAGAAAAACTTCGAGCTCGGATGGATCAATGTTTGTATAGACAGACATGTTTTAGAATATTTGTTCTTGTTATTGATGCCGTAGTTCAGTAAATGTTTTAAAAACCTATATTCTGATCATCTTTTAAGCTATCAGAGGAAAATGGCTGTAACCCATTGGAAACCGGGTGCAAGATGTGGAAAATATTTAACCACTTTCATGCTTCAAATTTAGCGACATGATAACGTTCCAGCTCACTGATCACTAGTAATAACTTCTTAAACAATGCCCAAAAATAAACAAGCCAAATCAAAAGTAAAAGCCAAGGCTAAATCTACCCCACCCATAGTTTTGGTCGATGGTTCTTCCTATTTGTATCGCGCCTTCCACATACCTAATTTACAGAACTTACAAAATTCCGAAGGTATGCCTACCGGTGCAATTCGTGGGGTGATTAGTATGTTGAATCGATTGCTTGGTAATGAAACCCCCAGTCATATAGCTGTTGTATTTGATGCTAAAGGCAAGACTTTTCGACATGATATGTACAAGGAATACAAAGCTAATCGTCCGCCTATGCCGGATGAATTGCGTGTTCAGATAGAACCGCTACACGACACTGTGCGCGCATTAGGTTTACCGCTAATTTCTGTCAGTGGTGTTGAAGCAGACGATGTGATCGGGACGCTTGCGAAACAAGCTGTAGAACAAGGCCACAAGGTTCTGATATCGACAGGTGATAAAGATATGGCACAACTGGTTAATAACGACGTTACGTTGGTGAACACCATGACGGACACGAAAATGGATGTCGATGGGGTGATAGAGAAGTTTGGTGTTGCACCACATCAAATTATTGAATATTTAGCATTAATGGGTGACAAATCTGACAACATTCCAGGAGTGCCTAGTGTAGGTCCCAAAACTGCAGCGAAATGGTTGAATGAATATAAAACCTTAGATGAAATTATAAAAAACGCTGATGCAATTAAAGGCAAAGTGGGCGAAAAATTTCGCGCACATCTTGATTTATTGCCGATGTCTGTCGACCTAACCACAATCCGCTGCGATTTAGAATTACCTAGCAGTATTGATGAATTAGAAATACAAACCGAGGATGTGCCGAAGCTGAGGCAACTGTACACACACCTTGAGTTTAAAACTTGGTTGAAAAAAATTAATGAGCAGCACGGTGAAGTGGATGATGGGGCTGAAGTTGTAGAAGAAAGTGAAAAGTCTGCATACATCGAAAAAGTGTCTTACGAGCTTATTTTAACTAAAAAAGATTTCAACCGTTGGTTAAAGAAACTTCAAAAAGCGGATTTAGTCGCTTTTGATACAGAAACAGATAGCTTAGATTACATGCAAGCCAATGTAGTAGGTTTGTCTTTTGCGGTTCAAGCGGGTGAGGCGGCTTATGTGCCTCTAGAACATAATTATCCCGGTGCACCGGATCAGCTAAATCGTGATGAAGTGTTAAAAAGTCTTGAACCAATTTTGAATGGTAAAGCGAAAATCATTGGCCATAATTTAAAATATGATCGAAGCGTATTGTTAAATCATGGTATTCATCTAGAAGGAATACAGCACGATACTATGCTCGAGTCATATGTCTGCAACTCTGTAGCCAGTAGGCATGATTTGGACACTTTGTGTGAAAAGCATTTGCAACACACTAATATTCATTTTGAAGATGTAGCGGGGAAAGGTGTTAAGCAAATAACGTTTGATCAAGTAGATTTAGCGGTAGCACTTGATTATGCCGCTGAAGATGCGGATATGGTGTTGCGATTACATCAAGAATTTTGGTCTGAATTAACAAATAAGAAAAAACAAAGAGAACTCTATGAAACAATAGAGCTACCTATGTTGAAAGTGCTCTCTAATATTGAGCGCAATGGAGTTTTGCTAGACGACAAAATTCTTGCCAAGCAAGGCAAGCAGTTAACCAAAAGAATTGCCGAAGTGGAGAAAGAGGCGTTTGAATTAGCGGATGGTCCGTTTAATTTAAGTTCTCCAAAACAGATTCAAGAAATATTATTTGAGAAACAAGGTATACCGGTTATACGTAAAACGCCAAAAGGTCAGCCTTCAACCGCAGAAGACGTATTGCAAGAATTAGCTGTGGACTACCCGCTGCCAAAGATTATTTTAGAGCACCGCACGTTAAGTAAACTTAAATCGACTTATGTTGATAAATTGCCAACACTTATCAATGCTAAAACTGGACGCGTGCATACCTCCTATCACCAGGCGGTAGCGATTACGGGTAGGTTGTCGTCCTCTGATCCTAATTTGCAAAATATTCCGATTCGTACTGAAGAAGGTCGGCGCGTACGAAAAGCGTTTATTGCACCAAAAGGTTATAAGGTTCTGGCTGCTGATTATTCGCAAATTGAATTGCGAATCATGGCGCATCTTTCTCAAGATCAAAGGCTTTGTGAAGCCTTTGCGCAAGGCGAAGATATTCATCGTGCAACAGCCGCTGAAGTATTTGGGCTTGAGTTAGATCAAGTAGAGTCCGAACAACGTCGTGCAGCGAAAGCGATTAATTTTGGTTTGATCTATGGTATGTCGGCGTTCGGATTAGCTAAACAATTAGGTATTACACGTACTGAAGCACAGCAGTATGTAAGTTTATATTTTGAACGTTACCCAGGCGTTAAAAAGTATATGGATGGTATTCGCGAAAAAGCGCGTGAGCAAGGCTACGTGGAAACGTTGTTTGGCAGGAGACTCTATCTACCAGATATAAATAATAAAAATGTACAGCGTCGACAGTATGCTGAGCGCACCGCTATTAATGCGCCGATGCAAGGAACAGCTGCAGATATTATTAAGCGTGCCATGATCAATATTGATACTTGGCTGAATGGCGGTGTATCTTCAAAGCAAACATCGAAACATCAAACTTTGCAGGCAGAATGCGTAATGATTATGCAGGTGCATGATGAACTGGTTTTTGAGGTGAATGAAGATGTGGGTGATACTTGTCAAGCAAAGGGTGTTGAGCGCATGGAGGCCGCTGCCGAGTTATGTGTGCCTGGAGTTGTGGATGCAGCCATTGGTGCAAATTGGGATGAAGCTCATTAAGTTGGTCTACTAGATTGGTGGGTAGATTGGCAGGTGCCCTGGGAGATAGCTTGGCAGGCTAAATTTCAATATCAGTTAGTTACTTAAATGCACTGATATGTTTTGCACATTTACTTTCCGCTTATCAATAAGCATTCACCATTTATCTAACCTTGTGTGCATAGCACTAAGGCAGAAATATAATTCTAATCAAATCACTTGGAGTTGGAACGCCTCGCAAAGTGAATTCACTTTCCCTTTTTTATAGGACAGATAATGATAAGGAACATCATTACTGCAGCTATATTGCTAGCAGCTTTAGTATCTATAACTTCTATCATGCAGCTTGCTCATGCTGTAGAACCAGATTTAAATTTGGAAATTTCAGCCTATAAAGATAATTTGGCAACTTCTAATTTTTCGCATCCTTTTGCCTGGACGCCAGATATGTCCCAGCAAAATAGATTTATTAAGTTATATGAGAGATTTGTATTGCCTGAAAGTATTGGTCCATCAGGCTTAATTGATGATGGGGCTGATTCTAATCAACGATTATTTTCGTTTGAGATTTACCAAGGTGATGGTTTAGATGACCTACGCCAACAGTCTAAGCACCATAATAGAATTACCCTTCCAGATGAAGACACTGAGGCATATGGAGTTTCGGTTAAACAACGTTTTTAGTATTCCCACCACAAACGCGAGCTACTTGCGTAATGTAATCTATGATCTGTCTATTATTTAGACAAATCGACCACTTATTTAAGATCTATTTAGCGAACTTTTTCTCTTCACTGTCCTCTAATTATTAACGCAAATGCGTTACCCGCTTCCCTCCCTTAGCGGGATTTAAAGGCTCGGACTCCCCATTCGAGTCCTATTTAGCCCCAGCTGCTTATTTGTTAGCTGGGGCGTTTTTTTTCATTTACCTTGGTCATGGCTGAATCTAGCCAGGCTCTAATTTTATTTTGTGCTTGGCTCAAGCCAATTTGTTTAGTGGCGGAAAATGTCTGTATACCGAACTCAAAGCCGTCTTGTTCTAATTTTGCGCTGACATGTGTCATAGTTTTGACGGTATGATTCCGGTTTACCTTGTCTGCTTTTGTTAACAAGATATACAGTGGAAGATGATTGTGATGGGTCCAACGAATCATCGTCCAATCAATTTCTGTGAGAGGATGGCGAATATCCATCAGTAAGATTATGCCGCATAACTGCTTGCGGTTCATGAGATAAGCCTCCATTAATTTCTGCCACTGTTGCTGTATTTTGATTGGTGCCTTGGCATAGCCATAGCCCGGTAGGTCCACTAAACAAGTGTCGCCATCTAATTTGAAAAAATTGACTAGTTGCGTACGCCCTGGAGTTTTACTGGTACGACATAGAGAGTTCTGGCGGCAGAGGGTATTGATTGCGCTTGATTTACCTGCGTTTGAACGGCCACAGAATGCAATTTCTGCCTTAATATCATTCGGGAAATTCTTTTCAGCGGAAGCGCTGCGCAGGAACTGTGCTTGTGAAAGCAGGGTAGTCATTTTGAAGCCTATAATGGGTGGATATTCAGTAAGTAAGATAGATTTTAGCGCATTTGAGCTAAACAATTACGCCTACCGTAATACGGCTCATTATTAGCGAGATTTCTTGGTGAGGTAATAGGCCGTATGGCTTGGCTGTTTTGCGGACAACCGTGCTATATGCTATACCAGTGAGCGGTTTTGGACGGGTCTAATTCGTTATAAGCTTAAGTCCTATCCTAATATTAGTTAGATAGTTTGATTACAAAGCCAGATGACAAACAAGTTACCAATTTTAATTTTCTGTAGTTAAGGATTCTATACATGAAGAGAAAACAGTTTTTGCTAATCGCAATCTTAATTTTGTCCGGATTATGCGCAACCGGTGTCCAAGCAGCAGGTGATGCAGAAGCTGGGAAACAAAAATCTGAACCATGCGCGGCATGTCACGGTGTAGGTGGAGTGAGCGCAAATCCTGCTTGGCCTAATTTGGCAGGTCAAGGTGGGAAGTATTTAGTTAATCAACTTCAACTATTTAAAGACAAAGTGCGTGTGAATACATTGATGAATCCACAGGCTGAAAATTTATCTGAGCAAGATATGCAGGATATTGCAGCATACTACTCAAGCCAATCTGTAAGTAAGGGTAGTGCGGATCCAGATAAAGATTTTCAAGGTAAAAAGTTACATGAAATTGGTGAGCAAATTTACCGTGGTGGTAACGCTGAAACCGGTGTGCCTGCTTGTATGTCTTGTCATGCACCCGACGGTGTTGGTAATGCAGCAGCTAAATTCCCTGCATTAGCTGGCCAGCATGCAGTATATACCGCAGCACAATTAAGGTTATATCGAAGTGGTTCTAGATATCAACCAGACGATAATTTAAATATGATGAAAGATATCGCAACCTACTTAAGTGATACTGAAATTGATGCTGTTGCAGAATATATTTCAGGTCTTCACTAAGTCTTGAATGGTTAATGCATGTATCGAATTCAGTTCGATATTTAACCCAGGGAAATGAGATAAACGGTAGATATTTTTCAAATAATGGAAGAACTAGCGGTTTATATCAGGGTCTAAATTTATAACTAACCTATCGTTGAATAAGAAAAATATGAATATGCACAATCTCAATCGTATAGCAGCAAGTTTATTGGTTGCCCTAGTGTTTTTATTGCTAGCGGTGAACACTAATGCTGAAGATGGTCACAACCATGCGCCTGTTTCGAATTTTATTGAAGGTAAGCACTATCATCGTATTACCCCGGCTGTCGAAACCGATGTGGAAGATGGTCAAGTAGAGGTGTTGGAATTATTTTGGTACGGATGTCCACATTGTTTTCAGTTTGAACCACATGTAACAAGTTGGAAAGAAACCAAAGCAGACTATATTAGTTTCACACGTATGCCAGCAGTGCTTAATCGCGGTTGGTTAGCGCACGCACGGGCATACTATGCTTTAGAAACCATGGGTGAATTAGAACGAATTCATCCTATATTCTTTGAAGCTATTCATGATCAAGGTAGACGTCTGCGCGATGTTGAGTCGATGACACGATTTTTATCACAGCATGACGTAGACGCTGATAAATTTAAAAGCGCTTATGACTCTCTATACGTTGAGACTAAGATTAATCGTTCCGGGCAGCTGGTTCGTCAATATGGCTCCAGTTCAGTGCCTACCGTAATTATAAATGGCAAATTCCGAACTTCTGCTAGAGATGCAGGAGGGTTTGAGAATGTTATGCGGGTTATTGATATGTTGTCAGAACAAGAGCTACACGCGGTTGCTGCAGCAGAGCCCTCAGAAGATAAAGCTGAATAGCCTTTTCGAGTTAGATTAGTCGTTGTTGCGAACCTGAGGATCTAGTTCCTCATAATCACGAATCATCTTATCGACATCAATGCGATCACTCTTGCGTGAGCCCATCTTGGGTTGTTCTTTTCTAAGGTTATTAAAAATTTTTCTAACCGTATCTCGTACTTCTTTGTCCACGTTAAGCCTACCTATATACATCCATGTTTAAGGTCAAAGTATTTTAAGTATATTTGTAGTGACTATTGTCTCGATGAAGACAAGAGGGAGAGGCTGTAGGATGAGAGGGCTTGAGCGTTAGCATTAAGTGCATTTAAGTGCTAATACAAACGCCCACCAGACACTATTTTGGTTTTCCAATAATCATCATTCAAATGAGTCGCTTTAACTTGTTTGCCACTCTGAGGGGCATGTATAAATCTCCCGTTTCCAACATAGATGCCAACATGAGAAACACGAGTACGAGTTAATTTAAAAAATATCAAGTCGCCATTACGCAAATCTTTTATGGGTATAGTTTTAGCAGCTCGGAATTGTTGTAAAGAAGTTCGAGGTGTTTGTAAACCCACTTTACCGTGTGTATACAAGACTAATCCACTGCAATCAAATCCATTAGGGGTTTCCCCTCCATATTTATACGGGCTACCTACAAGTGATTTTGCTAAATCTGCAATTTTATAGCCAGCGGTTTGTGTTTTAGGTTTATGTGTAATGTCTTTTTTAGTTGTTTTGGAAATAGGTTCGTGATGATTTGGGGATGATGAGCATGCAAAAATAAGCGCAATACACAGTGATATAAATATTAGTTTGCTAATGAATAACATCTGAAAAAATAGTCTAAAAATGCTGGAATTGATTGGTTGATCTTATTATAACGGCATCAATTTAATGCTTTGGGCTAGCATAAAGTCAATTTAAATTGCGATGAATGACGGTCTATATATTGTAGTGCGATCGTATTATTTATAAATCATATATCCACGGTAACAATAAAGAGTAGCTTAACCACATAATGATCGTTAGAGGTGCGCCTACTTTTACGAAGTCCATGAATTTATAACCACCAGCATTCATGACTAACAAGTTAGTTTTGTAGGCCATAGGCGTGATATAACTCATATTTGCACCAAACAATACGGCTAAAATAAATGGGGCTGCAGGTTGGTCAAGCTGCTGTGCAATACTCACCGCAACGGGTGTTCCAATTACGGCAGCGGCATTGTTGGATACAATATTAGTCAGCAATGCCATTAATAACATTAAGCCACTTAGTACAATGGGAGCGCTTGCACCCGCTGTGAGATAGAGAAAAACGCTTGCTAAATATTCTGTTCCACCGGTCGTTAGTAAGGCAGCACCCATGGCTAAACTGGCCACGACAATTAGCACTATAGGTGTGCTTAGTGCTTGAGTAGCGTCACGCCAGTTCAAACAGCCTGAGATAATCAAGAGTAGTACTCCGCATACGGCGCTGATGGCAATAGGTAGAATACCTAATGCAGCAGTAGCGACGATTGCAATCATAATCCATAGTGCAAGAGGTGCCTTTGCTGAGTGAGGTAAATCTTCTGTAGAGTCGAGAACTAATAATTCACCACTTTGCTTTAGTTGTTTTAATGCTTCAGCCTTTCCTTGTACTAAAATAATATCTCCTGTGCTTAACCACACTTCTTTTACACCGGAGTGAAGTGTGTCGATAGTGGTACCGGCATGATGTAGTGCAAGGGGAATAAGCTGATAACGATCTTGAAAGCGTATGCGTGATAGTGTTGTGCTTTCTAACGGTGAGCCTTGTGAAACTACGATCTCAGCTAATTGCTGTTCAGAGGTTGATCTAAGTTTTTCCTCATCGATGAGCTCATTGTCCTTGGAATATAATGTGGCACCTAGTACATCTTCATATTCTTTTAATTCTTTAGGTGTATCACGCACAAACAAACGATCGCCAGCTTTAATTTCAACATCGGGTAATAATGAAAGTTGTGTGTCTTCGCCGCGCTGTATGCGTTCTATTTTCATTGTGCCATCAGTTAGTTTTAGAATCTCCGACAAAGTTTTACCCACTGCAAGGCTTTCGTCAGGGATATGTAGTTGGGCAAGAAATACTCGAGGTGAGCTATCTGATAGAGGGGTTTCGCGCTCCGTCACAATAAGTGGCGCAATAAGCCATAGGTAAGCAATGCCTATTACAGAAGCAATGCTGGCAGGCAATAAAAAATCAAACATTGAAAATTTCTCGACGCCCATATCGGAGGCGACGGATACCACTAATAAGTTTGTAGAAGTGCCAATAGTTGTACACATGCCACCTACGAGAGTGGCAAATCCCATCGGCATTAACACACTTGAAGGTGAGCGGTTAGTACGAAGGGAAACACTAACTAAAATAGGCAACAGTAGTACCACGACCGGAGTGTTATTTATAAACGCACTCAACACAGCACCGAGTACTAACGTTAATAACAATGAGAGCGCTGGGCTCACGCGCCAGAGTTTTGCCAGTGAGCGGCCGACCGGTTCAAGTGAACCTGTGCGCACCAATGCTTGACCTGCAATCATCAGCGCACAAACAGCAATTAAGGCCTCATGACCAAACCCTGAAAATAGCGCAATAGAGTGGAATTTTTGACCATCTACTTGATAAGGGAATAGTTCAAAGCCTACCGCTAAAATAGCAATCACTAATAAACTAGAGGTCTCGAGAGGTATATTTTCTCGTGTGAATAAGATTAACGCAATGATAGTCAGCACCAAGATGCCTATGGCATGCGGGTCTGGGCTAGCTGGAAAAGGCATAAGTGGTCCAGATTAAGTAAAATAGATCAATATTATGTCGAATAGAATAGTGCGCTCTATCTAGAAATTTACCCATATTTAATTGCTATAGGTGATTGGTTTCATATCGTTGATTCACTATAATTCGCCACACTTAAATATAGAATTAACAACAAATTAGGAGTTTGTGTGAACGACAACCAGTTTGCAACGACATTGATGATTATCATGGGTGTGTTAATAGCCCTTACCGTATTACTTATCATCATCGCTAATATTCTTATGCCTGGAACTGATTATTCTGGAGATAGCTTGATACAAGGAAGCGTTGAAGAACGTATTAAACCTATAGGTGTATTAGCCATTGCGGGTGTCACGCCGGTGAATGCTAGTGAGGGTGGTGCAGATGCAAATGTAGCTGCGAATGATGCAGGTGCCAGTAAAAGCCCAGCAGATCTTTATACAGCTTGTGCTGCATGTCATGACTCAGGTGTACTCAATGCTCCTAAGCTTGGAGACAAAGCAGGATGGACTGCGCGTGTAGGTAAAGGCGCAGAAGCACTTTACTCAGGGGCAATTAATGGAATAGGTGCTATGCCAGCAAAGGGTGGTCGTGCGGATTACTCAGATGATGACATTAAAGCTGTCGTTGATTACATGCTGGAATCTGTTAAGTAAATCAGATTGACTTGATTCAATCTTTACTAGGCTTATTTGTTTAATAAGCGATCATATTGTCGATAACTAATTGCCTCGCTGAGGTGATTAGTTTCAATATTTTCAGAAACTTCTAAATCCGCAATGGTTCGAGCGAGCTTAAGCGTTCGGTGGTACCCACGCGCAGACAAACCTAATTGCTCAAATGCTTTATCCATTAGGGTGTCACACTCATTATTGAGTTGGCAGTATTTCTCAATTTCTTTGTTTGTCATATGCGCATTTGATTTTTGTTGTCGCTTTATTTGTACTTCACGTGTTGCACATACTCGGAGCTGAACATCTTTACTTTTTTCACTGTTATTGTTTTCACCGTTGTTGGGCGTATGTTGTTTGAGTAATTCTTTGGGTACGCGCGGTACATCTATATGTATATCGATACGGTCTAATAATGGAGCTGAGATTCGTCCGCGATATCGACGTATTTGTTCAGGTGTACATGCACAGTTTCCATTTACATCAATATCACAGCCTTGAGGACACGGATTCATTGCGGCAATGAGTTGGAATCGCGCAGGAAATTGCACTTGTTTTGCAGCACGTGAAATTGCGATGTTACCGGTTTCTAATGGTTCACGAAGCACTTCTAATACGTGCCGATCAAATTCAGTTAGTTCATCTAAAAATAAAACGCCATGATGTGCTAAGGAAATTTCGCCTGGCATAGGGTTTGAACCGCCACCGACCAAGGCGACACCAGATGCAGTGTGATGGGGTGCGCGAAATGGGCGAACACCCCATTGTTCATTTGAGAAACCACCATGGCTGATCGAATAGACTGTTGCAGATTCAACAGCCTCTGATTCATTGAGGGGCGGTAAAATACTCGGGAGTCGACTTGCTAACATCGTTTTCCCACTACCGGGTGAGCCGACCATTAACATGTTATGTGATCCTGCTGCAGCTACTTCTAGCGCACGTCGAGCGCGGTGTTGGCCACGAACATCCTCAATGTCTAAGATCTCAACTGTTTGTATTTGGTCAATCTGGTTTTTATGCGGTGTTAGTGGTTCTTGTTGTGATAAATGCGCACTAAGTTCAAGAAGGTTATTGATTGCAAAGACTGTTGTTTGTGTGGCGAGTAACGCTTCACTACCATTTTCAAGTGGCACGATAATCGCACGATTCTGTTTACCACTTGCAACGGCTGCAGGTAAAACACCATGAACTGCACGTAGTTTCCCACTTAAACTCAATTCACCTATAAATTCATATGGGATTAGGGAGTCTTTGGTAATTTGTTTTGAGGCCGCTAAGATCCCAAGTGCAATCGGTAAGTCAAACCTTCCTCCTTCTTTTGGAAGATCTGCAGGGGCAAGATTAACGGTGATGCGTCGTGCAGGGAAGTCATAACCTGAATTAAGTAATGCTGCGCGTACGCGATCTTTACTTTCTTTTACAGCAGCTTCAGGTAGGCCAACGATTGACAAGCCTGGCAAACCATTTGAAAGATCAACTTCGACCGTTACTAATGGCGCATCCATTCCCGTTTGAGCGCGGGAAAAGACAGTGGCAAGACTCATTGGATCTAGTGCTTATATATTAAATGTATGTCTTATTTAGTTTAGCGCTATGTTTTGTGAATTATTTTTTTTGAAGTATTTTTTCTAGTTCCATAATTCTTTGTTCTAGTTCTTTAACGCGTTGTTGGCTTTTTGATAACAATAGAACCTGAATATCAAATTCTTCACGGGTCACAAGATCTAAACGTTGAAAAGCACCTTCAACGGTTGCACGTGCATTTTTTTCTAAACCTTCTTTTGCAGTTATTAAATCCTCAGGAACTGCAGCACTGATTTTACTCACGATATCGCTAACGGTTTGGTCTAACGCAGCCGTATTAAATTTCATTATATTTTCTCCAAAACTCAGGCTTCTAGTGTAAAGGAATCATTGAAAAATTCAGCGCACCTTTATAGTGCATCGATGCTCATAAAATGTGCATTATTTTGGTGCACTTAAGATATTCACCCATAAGTCATTGAATCTAATGACTTAAATAAGTTGGCATGAGCCGTGCATTAATACTTGCAGTAGCAATACTGAAATATAAACAAACTATTGTAGGGAGTATTTTAAATGAACAAGAAACTACAGCACCTGTCTATGGCAGCTGTCTTAGCAACGAGTACAGCAGTGATTTCAACCACCGCATCAGCCGAAGCGACGCTTTCAGCGAATGCAGGAATCATGTCTGAGTATATCTTCCGCGGCATCGTACAAAACGATACGGCCTCCGGTAACGGTGGCATTGATTTAGAAGTGGGTGGTTTTTATGCCGGCACCTGGATCGCAGATGTGGATGACGGTGTGGAGTATGACCTGTATGCAGGGTATGTACATGAATTCTCAAATGGTTTTTACCTAGGCGCAGGTGGCACCAGCTATCAGTATTCGGACGATTTTGATAGTGAATATAACGAAGCCAACTTTTATGGCGGTTGGTCGAATGACTTATGGTCGTTAGATCTTGAATACACCACCGGTGAATACAACGGTGACTTTGTGGATGACAACGGCAATGTTGAGGGCGATGAATATGACTTTATAGCTGCAACGGTAGGTTGGAATGGCGTGTATTTAACCTATGGCATGTTTGGTGATGATGCTGACGATCAACTAGGCGAATACTTTGAGCTCGGATATGGCTTTGAAGTGGCAGGCTTTGATATGACGGCTGCTATTGTGCATACCGACCTGGATGATGATCCAGCAGGGTTAACCAGTGATGATGATGGTGATGAAACTTCAGCTTATGTCGGTATTCACCGCAGCTTCGACATCATGAGTTGGGGCAGCTAAGTAATAAATATTATAACCGTGTCGAATCATTCGGCACGGTTACATAACAAATATTTTTAATATTAAAACGTAATGGGAGAAAAATTATGAAGCTTGTTACAGCAATTATTAAGCCTTTTAAGCTTGATGATGTACGCGAAGCTTTGTCTGAAATTGGTGTAGCAGGTGTTACTGCTACAGAAGTTAAAGGATTTGGCAGGCAAAAAGGCCATACCGAGTTATATCGTGGGGCTGAGTACGTTGTTGATTTTTTACCAAAAGTAAAACTTGAAATCGCAATAGATAGTGGTCTTTTAGATTCTGTAATTGAGGCTATAAGTAAAGCAGCCAATACAGGAAAGATTGGTGATGGAAAAATATTTATTTCATCGCTTGAGCAGGCGGTGCGTATCCGAACTGGAGAAACTGGTCCAGAAGCGCTCTAAGTAAACTAAATAGAGAAAATTAATAAAATTCCTAATAGGAGGGAATTGTGGAAAATAATATATTTGAATTGCAATATGCGCTAGACACCTTTTATTTCTTGGTGTGTGGTGCTTTAGTAATGTGGATGGCCGCAGGCTTTTCCATGTTAGAAGCGGGTTTAGTGCGTTCTAAAAACACGACTGAAATTTTAATGAAAAATATTGCCTTGTATGCGGTTGCTTGCACTATGTATATGGTGTGTGGTTACTACATAATGTACGACGGTGGTGTTTTCTTAAGCGGTATAGTTGCAGATGGTGTTGCTGGGGCTGATGAGCCAGCTACCTATGCGCCTTCTGCAGATTTCTTCTTCCAAGTTGTATTTGTTGCAACGGCGATGTCGATTGTTTCAGGCGCAGTAGCAGAGCGAATGAAACTATGGGCATTTTTAATATTTGCTGTAGTGCTAACTGGATTTATTTATCCTATGGAAGGAAGTTGGACTTGGAATGGTGCAGCAGTATTCGGTATGTATACGTTGGGTGACCTCGGGTTTTCTGATTTTGCAGGCTCTGGAATTGTACACATGGCAGGTGCGAGTGCAGCTTTAGCTGGCGTTATTTTACTAGGTGCACGTAAAGGTAAGTATGCAAAAGATGGAAGATCTATCGCTATGCCGGGTGCCAACTTGCCATTAGCAACATTAGGAACCTTTATTCTTTGGTTAGGCTGGTTTGGCTTTAATGGTGGTTCAGTATTAGCCACTGCAAGTGTTGAAAGTGCAAACTTAGTTGCAATTGTATTTATGAATACGAACGCTGCAGCTGCGGGTGGTTTGATTGCAGCATTGATCCTTGCCCGCTTGATGTTTGGTAAAGCTGATTTGACTATGGCATTGAATGGAGCATTGGCTGGCTTGGTTGCAATAACAGCAGAACCGTCAACTCCTACCGCATTACAGGCAACCATTTTTGGTGGCATGGGTGGTGTATTAGTTGTGTTAAGCATTCTTGCTCTCGACAAGATGAAAATTGATGATCCTGTTGGCGCTATATCGGTCCACGGTGTAGTGGGCTTGCTAGGCTTATTGTTAGTGCCACTAACGAATGACGGTTCTTCATTCTCTGGTCAGATTATTGGAGCCTTAACCATCTTTGTTTGGGTATTTGGTACCAGCTTCATTGTCTGGGGAATTCTCAAGATGGTAATGGGTATTCGTATTTCTGAAGAAGAAGAGATGGAAGGTGCTGATATTTCAGAATGTGGAATGGAAGCTTACCCAGAATTTGTGACTAAGTAGATACTCCTCCTAAGCGTGAGTCTAGGATACTTTAATAGTTGGTATTCTAGGTAAACGTAATACTTTAGACACAACTTTTAGCGCCTCTACCATAATTATTTATGGGAGGCGCTTTTTTTATGGAGTTACACTATTAATAGAGTTGTTGAGATATAAACTGTGGAGACGCAAAGCAAGCCTTATGAATCGTATGATTGTAATATTGCGTAGCAAAATCTAGAATTTTTGATTCCTGTTCTCGCGCAAATTGTATTTCTTTAGTCTTGCTAGCCACTGTAGCGGTCCACCATCCAGAAGGGTAACTAGTAATAGGAAAGTACAGTAATTTTGTCTTTTTAAAACCTGCTTGTTGCATACAATGGTGCATGGGTTGAATAATACTTTCAAAATGTATTAAAGGTGATTCGCTTTGCTGCACGATTAAGCCATCCATTTTTAATGCCCGCATACAATCTTTGTAAAATGGTGTTGAGAATAATCCTTCAGCTGGCCCGATAGGATCAGTGCTATCTATAATAATGAGATCAATGGACTCGGATGGTGCATTTTTTACCCATTGGATTGCATCATTGAAAATCAGTTCTATACGAGGATCGTTATTCTTTTCACAGAGTTCAGGGAAGAACTCTAATGAAAGATCTGTTACGCGTTGATCTATTTCAACCTGAGTAATTTTTTGGACGCACTCATGCTTTGTAACTTCTCTTAACGTGCCACAATCTCCTCCACCTACAATGAGAATATTTTCAGGTTTTGGGTGGATAAATAGAGCTGGATGACTCATCATTTCATGGTATATAAAATTGTCGCGTTCGGTAAGCATGATAAAGCCGTCAATTACCATTAGATTTCCAAACTTACTGGTCGAATAAATTTCTATTTTTTGGTAAGGAGTTTGTTCCTCATGCAGTTTTTCGTTTATTTGTAGTGAAAACGCTATCCCAGAATCTATACATTCTTCTGTAAACCAATTACTGTTTTGCATTCATCATTCCTATGTATATTCTGAGATCCATTAAAAGTGTTACTGTAAATAATAATATATAGAAAAGTCTATTTTTTTATGAGTAATCAAGACTGGAATGTGTCAAAAGCTAAGCAGCACTATCGTATAGATAGCTGGAGTGCAAAGCATTTTGATATTAATAGCAAAGGTAATATGGTGGTAAAAGTAGCTCATGCAGAGTTAGATTTGCATGAGTTCAGTAAGCACTTAAGTGACAGTGGCATTAGTTTGCCTGTACTGGTTCGTTTCCCACAGATTTTGCAACAGTCTTTAGATGATTTGTATTCTGCGTTTCTCAAAGCAATTCGATCAAATGATTATTCAGGTGAATATGTTGCTGCATACCCTATTAAAGTAAATCAACAGGCTACAGTAGTTCAGCATTATCATGATCAGGAGCAATGGCCAATAGCGTTTGAGGTTGGTAGTAAGGCAGAGCTGATGGCATGTCTGGGAATTAGCCAAAAGAAACAGACTATTATCTGTAACGGATATAAAGATGAAGCATATATTCGTCTTGCGTTAATGGGTTGTTTGCTAGGGCATAAAATTGTAATTGTGATAGAAAGTCTTATCGAGTTTCAACATGTGATTACACATAGCTCACAGCTAGATGTGTGCCCAATTCTAGGTATGCGTATACGTTTGTCTTCGATAGCAAAAGGAAACTGGCAAAATACTGGTGGGGAGCATTCTAAGTTTGGTTTAACCTCAAATGAAGTGTTGAGTCTAGTAAATCAGCTTCGAGAAAATAATGTACTGCCATGGATGAAAATGTTGCATTTCCATATGGGTTCACAAATTCCGTCCTTGCAAGATATTCAATTAGGAATGCAAGAAGGCATGCACTATTTCTCTGAATTAGTTAAGCAAGGTTTGAATTTAAGTATGTTAAACGTTGGTGGAGGGTTAGCGGTTGATTATGAGGGCAGTAACTCTAAATCATATTTTTCTATGGCTTATTCACTTAATGATTATGCTGATGCTGTTATAGGTGCTATTAACTCTATGTGCGAACAATATTCGCTGCAACCACCTACTGTGTTTAGTGAAAATGGGCGCGCAATGACGGCTTATCATGCAGTTTTATTGACAAATGTTATCGAAGTTGAGAATCCATGTGTTGTATCTAAGAGCAATCATGCAGAAATTTTAAATGGTCAGTCACTAAATTCGAATTTGCAACTACTAAAAGAATATATAAAAAATGTAAATTCAACTCATGGACATGAATTGGTAAAAAACATAAAGAATTTCCAAGAAGTTAAAAGAATTATTCAAAAAATTGAACATGAGTTTTCACAAGGAGAACTGTCTCTCATTGAAAAAGCAGAGAGTGAAAAATTAGTAAGTCTTGCGTATGAAGCACTACTGGAAAGTAAAATAGTGCTCTCGAATGAAGAGCGAATGTATCTTGAGGATAAGTTTGTTTCTAAGTATTTCTGTAATTTTTCCTTATTTCAGTCAACACCAGATATTTGGGGGTTGAAGCAAATTTTCCCGATCATGCCGCTGAGTCGTTTAGATGAATTTCCGGCTAAAAAAGCAAGAATTTATGACTTAACTTGTGATTCCGATGGGCGTATTGATGAATACGTGGAGGCTGGGGCTATCCGACCATATCTGTCATTGCATGAATATCGAGAGCAGCAAGATTATGTATTAGGGTTATTTTTGGTAGGGGCTTATCAGGAGATACTCGGTGACTTGCATAATCTTTTTGGGGATACCAATACGGTAAATGTTGTTATTAATGCGGATAATTCATATCAAATTTGTGATGTAGAGCCTGGAGATACGGTCTCAGAAATACTATCTTATTTGCATATGGATACTGGTAGAATGCGCAAGGTTTGGTTGGAAAGGCTCTCGAGCAATAATGTTTCAGAGCAAGATATAAAGCTTGTGGTGGGTGAGCTAGATGCCTCCATACATGCTAATAGCTATTTAAGCTAAACACCTTAGAGGTAATTATATGCTGGCTCAAGTTGTTTTAATCCTCGCTCTACTATTAGTACTAGTGGGTATGATTATGGTGTTGCTAGATGCATTCAAGGAAAGTTTTCTTTGGGGGTTAATGGTACTACTGGTCCCGCCTCTATTTGTGCCTATCTACAGTTTTGTGAAATGGAATAAGAGTCAAGCTCGAAATGGGTTTGCCATGGCCTTAGTAGGTTTAGTGATGGCAGGGGTTGGGGTATATGGTGGTGGTTTGGAAAGTATTCCAGGGTTAAGTGATCATAAAATGGTAAGTAATTTGCCCACTGCAACTCCCAAAGATGAGCCTCTAGCAAATGAAGAAGCTGCCGCTGAGGTCGAGTTTGAAGACGGGGAAGATTATGATCCAGTGTTAAGCACAGATAAGGATCGATTTTCTCCAAGTGAAATTGAGCCGTTAGCGCCTTCGGAAGATAAAACGGTAAAAGGCATTAACAAGAGTAAGCCAAGGGCGGTTCCAATTGCTCTTAGTGATATAAGTTCTTCTATGGGCGCAGGAATTGAAATTACTCTTAACGATGGCAATAAGTATGCTGGAACATTAGTTAGAGCAACGGAAGATTCAATTTCAATTGAGCAACAAACAAGCGGCGGTACAATATCTTACGAATATACCTTGGACAAAATACAATCTGTAGTTAGATTGTCTAAACCATCAGAATCTGCAGTTCCGCCCGTGGTGGAAGGTGGTAAAGAGCGGTAATTTATATAACTTGTTTTTTGGATATATCTTTAAATGATTTTCTATATTGACTTTGTGCATTAGCTAAGCTCTCATACGTATCGACAATATATTGGTGTTGATAATGAAATGCTTTGTCTATAAAAGTATTAAGAAAACTGACAGTTATATTTATATTAGTAAAAAAGATAATTTTGAGGCCATACCTGAACAACTTTTGTTGATATTTGGTAAACCAGAATTTGCTTTGGAATTTGAATTAACTGAAGATCGTAAACTTGCTGCAGTTGATGCTAAACAAGTATTAGAAAGTTTAAGTGAGCAAGGTTATTACTTGCAGATGCCCCCTAAAAACAACCTCCCAATCTAACCTTATAAATTAAAACTTTATGTCAGCTCGACTCATTTTGCATATTATTTTGTCTTTAGTGCTATTTACAGTTGGCTGGTGGCTGTATATGAGTATTGGAAATTCAGGTGCATTAGATTCTATTGGTGTTGCCACATATTGGTTTGCAATGCTGGTATATATGTTTTTTAGTTGGCTTTTCTATTGGGTAGTGCATCGACTTAGGCTGAGGGTTTGGGTCATTATGCAGATTTTGGCGATTCTAATCTCTGCAGTATCAACTGGTGTGCTTCTGTATGTTTCTCGAGAGCATCAAAAGCAAGTTGAAGAAAAAGCTATACAAGAACAACTAGAGGAAGAGGTATTAGGCTCTGGTGCAGAACAAGATTCTGGTGCAGCTATCGGGTCGGAGAAAGGTGTAGAGGTGTTAAACCTGTCTGAAGAGGAAGGTTGAATGAATCGGAAACTTCAGCGCTTGGAGCAGAATAGTTAGTTTGGTAATCAGCAGATTAGCTGGACTTAAATAGAATTGTTTAAGTGGAATGATTAGCGAATGCTATAGTTTGAACATAGACTTACTAGCGCGCCTTAATTCAGTAAGTATGTCTTTTTGTAATTGGTCAAGTTCGACCATTTTATTTTCTGCGGCACCACTCAACCATGCTGTAGCGGTATTTTTCTTCTTGGTAAAATAGTTAAGAATAAAAGTCTCAGACATTAGTACAAATTTTATGGCCTTTTCTGGGTCAACTTGTATGAACGGGTTTTTGGCAATTTGTATAGCGGAAGCCTCTTGAGATGCGCAGAATTTATTTAATAAATAGAATAATGATATTCTTGCCTGGCGTAATGACTTAAGTACTCTCTGCTTAGAGTCTTCATTTAAACTAGCTTCAACTATTGCATCTAGCCAGAGAATTAAATCACTTTCTGCTATAACAACTTCACTTGCCTTGATTTCATTAACTAAATCATAAATTCTTTGCTGCACTTCTTTGGTGTCGTCTACCGTTTTTTTCCGCTTCATGGTGCGATTCCATAAAGTCTGTGTTTCTTTTAGATCTGACTGTAAATCATCAAGCTCACGTTGTTTTAATTGTGTAGTTTCTTCGCGTGTTTCAATTAGCTTACGCTTCTGATGTATTGCACGTGCTAGCACCTTTAAGCGTAAAATATAATATTCAGACAGAATTTTTCCAACAGAATTAGTTTCTTTCTTTAGCATATGTAAAGAAGTAACGAATCTCTTTTTATCCTCGTTATTAACAGGCTTTGATTTTTGTAGGACGGTTATATTTTCATGCAAGCTTATGGTTTCACTTCGCACGTCAATTAATAAATTATTAATAGAGGAAATGTGTTTTACAAAAGTATCATTACCAATTTTTTTAGTACCACGCTGAGCTGATTGCAGCATTTCAACGAGCAATAATATTTTATTTTTGAATACTCGTAAGTTTGCTGATCCTGATGCAGTTTTAGCTTTATCTAATGCGGTTACTACATGCGTTCCATAAGACTCTTGATCACGCATGCGGCGCTTAAGATGGAAAGAGTTTGCAGTCATGATTAAATCATCAACCGCACTTCTTGATCCCATTGGAATCTTTTCGCTAATATCTGCTGGGATATTATTTGGTAATCTTTCTATGGGTAATTCTGCGATACGGCTAGGCGGTAGCTTCTGTAACAGCTTGATGAACTGCTGTAGAGATAGCGGGCTTTGAATTTCTGTAGTTGCTTGAGCGGTCATTTAATTATGTATCAGCCTGAATATGCCGTTAGCTGAATGGTCTCGGTCAGCTATTAGTGCCTGATATTGCGTGAATTTTGTGGAAAAGTTTAGGGACTAGTGCACAAAAGGTAGGAACGGGCGACGAACTCTAGTATTCGACTGTTTAGAGGGTATTTTTCTTTGTAAATGGCGTATTTATGGGTCTTCAGCCAGCCACAAACTCAAGCATGCGGCTGGTCGATCGATGCGCTTTTAGGCGAATTTCTTCTTCAACAAAAATTTCATTTTCACCTGTTTTGAGTCCCGATTCTAATACGGCCTCAAGATTGTGTAAGCCATTCATGGCCATCCAGGGGCAGTGTGCACAGCTTTTGCAGGTAGCACCTTCACCTGCGGTGGGTGCTTCAATAAATGTTTTCCCAGGTGCTTCTTGTCTCATTTTATAGAAAATACGATTGTCAGTCGCAACAATGAATTCTTTGTTGGGTAGTTCTTTTGCGGCTTTTATAAGCGCAGTAGTTGAGCCTACAACGTCAGCAATATCGATCACCGCAGCGGGTGATTCTGGATGCACTAAAATTCCTGCATCAGGATGTTTTTCAATGAGCTCGCCTAAACCGCGTGCTTTAAATTCCTCATGCACAATGCAAGCGCCTTGCCAAAGCACCATCTCAGCGCCAGTAACTTTTTGTATATAGTGTCCAAGATGCTTATCGGGTGCCCACAATATTTTTTTCCCTTGGTCCATTAAATGTGAAACAACTTTAAGGGCGATGCTTGAAGTAACTACCCAATCTGCACGTGCTTTAACTTCTGCACTTGTGTTTGCATAAACCACAACTTCATGATCGGGGTATTGATCACAAAACTCGTTAAATTCTTTTGCCGGGCAACCTAAGTCAAGTGAACAGGTGGCTTCTAAGGTTGGCATTAAAACACGTTTCTCAGGACTTAAAATTTTTGCGGTTTCTCCCATAAAACGAACGCCTGCAACAATTAATGTGGTTGCGGGATGATCATTGCCAAAACGTGCCATCTCCAATGAATCAGAAACTACACCACCCGTTTCTTCCGCAATCATTTGAAGATCTTCATTGGTGTAGTAGTGAGCGACTAATACCGCATTTTCACGTTTCAATAATCGCTTGATGTTCGCTATTTTTTCATCACGTTGATTGGCGTCGTAAACCGGTAGGTTTGATTGTATGACAGCAGTTTCTGGAATACCTTTTAAGGGCACAGCAAACTCAATAGGTTTTTCCATTATATTTTCAGGCATGATTTTAAAGTCGCGATTAATATTGATTATAGTTAAGAATATGGGGTCACTAAGCCTTAATTCAACCCCAAAATGTATAGGCTCTTAGGGTGCTAAATATAACAGGGGTAAAGAAAATTAGATAATCTGGTGTCAGTAATAGTATCTGACTAATATTTTAGTGCAAACTTGGGATGTAAAGTTTGATGATATAAGTGAATGACAAGAAGCATGTTGGAAACAGATTATATAACGCCCGAAGTGGCTAATACACTGCCTGGATTATTGCAGGAACGTGCAAACCGTTCGGCAAAAAAGGTTGCTTATGCTTACCATGATGCTGATAACGGATGGGTGGAGCTAACTTGGGAAAATATTACAACTCAGGTTGGGTTGATTCAGCAAGCAATTAAGCAAGAGCAGCTCAAAAAAGGTGATCGAGTAGCTATCATGCTACGAAACTGCCCCGAGTGGGTGATGTTTGATATTGCTGCAATGGCATGTGGGTTAGTTACTGTTCCTCTATATACCAATGACCGTGCTAATAATGTTGCTTATGTAATTAAAAATGCAGGTGTAAAAATACTGTTGATCCAAAATCAACGTCAGTGGCGAGAACTGTCAGAAATATCATCTATCACAGAGACGCTACAACGTGTGATAAGTGTTGAGCCTCCTGCAAGTGATGAACAGATTTCAGAAATTATTGAATTAAAGCAATGGTTAAACGATGACAATCAAACAGAGAAATTTTCAATAAGTGATGTAGTTAGTGATGATCTTGCAACCATTGTGTATACCTCTGGAACAACAGGTAAGCCAAAAGGTGTAATGTTAAGTCATAAAAATATTTTAATGAATGCTTATGCTGCACTTCAATGTGGTGAGTTTTATTCAGATGATATTTTCTTATCTTTCTTGCCTCTTTCACATACACTAGAGCGTACAGGTGGATGTTTCTTGCCCATGATGGCCAACGCTAAAGTATGTTATGCACGATCTGTTCAACAGCTAGCTGAAGATATTCAGACTATTCGTCCTACAGCATTTATCTCTGTGCCACGAATTTACGAAATGATTTATGCCAAAGTGTTAGCTGCATTGCAGCAAGAATCATTTATAAAAAAAATGATATTTAAGCTCGCACAGAAAGTTGGCTGGCGACAATTTCAATATAAAACAAATGTGCGTGGTTGGCATGTTAGTTTATTGCTTTGGCCAATGCTTGATCGTTTGGTTGCCGATAAAATTAAGCAAAGATTAGGGGGTAGACTTCGCTATGCCATTGCCGGTGGAGCTTCGCTAAATAAAGGTATTGCTAAATTTTTTATCAGTTTAGGTATTCCGGTTTATCAGGGTTATGGTATGACTGAAAGCAGCCCCGTAATAAGTGTTGGACGTCAAGAAGATAATAATCCATTTAGTATTGGTAAACCCTTGCCTGGTATTGAAGTAAAAATTATAGAAAATGGTGAGTTATGTACTAAGAGTGATTGTGTCATGCAAGGTTACTTTAACAATCAACAAGCCACACAAGAAGTAATAGATAAAGAGGGTTGGTTGCATACGGGAGATTTGGCATCTCTTAGTGAAGATGGTTATCTCTATATAACAGGGCGTATTAAAGATATTATTGTTTTAGCAAGTGCTGAAAAAGTGCCCCCACAAGATATGGAGACGACAATTTGTGCTGATCCATTGTTTGATCAGGCAATGATTATTGGTGAAAGCAAACCTTTTTTGTCCGCGTTATTGGTATTAAATGAAATCGAGTGGAAAACATTTGCTAATAAATTAAATCTGGATAGAAAAGACCCAGAAAGTTTGCACGATTCTGGTGCACATAAGTTGATTATCAAGCGTTTGTCAGAATGTCTACGCGAATTTCCCGGTTACGCGCAAGTTCGGCGAGTTAGTTTATACTTAGAACCATGGAGTATAGAAAACGGACTACTCACTCCAACACTTAAAACTAAACGTCCTCAACTTTTAAAGTCTTTTGCAGAAGATATAGAATCTATGTACGAGTCTCTAAAAAATTAAAATAAAAAATTAAAATGCGTAATAAAATTAATTCCTTGTTTTTAGTTTTTAGTATTGTTTTTTTGCTATTCGCTTGTGCGAGTGTAACGACCAATACAACCTTTGGGCCAATACAAGAAGATAACTTCCAATCTATATTCTTAGAAAGCCTCGTTGAGGATCAACAAGATGTAATTTTCTATAGTCGAGCAATTTGGTTTCCAAATAAAAATGGATTTAAGTTTTTACCTGCAGGGAAAAAGTCCCGTAAAGGTGTAATTGTTTACACCAATCAAAATATCTATTTTTCTGAATGGAATGCTAAGCAATATAAAACACTTTTTAGTGCGGGGTATGATCAAGTTGAAGAAGCACGATTAGCTGCAAATGAATTATTTGGACGAATCGTAATTAAGCGAGGCAGTTTTAATAGCTTCGAGATACTGGGGGTAAATGGCCCAGACTTACCCGATAAAGATGAAACAGAAATTGCTTACGAAATTATTGTTAAGCAGAAGTAACAGCAAAAATTTATTTTTTAGCCTGTAGAAGAATAGTGTCAATTTGACTAGATTTTAAACGCTTGCGAAGACCTTCAAGTGATGCGCGGTCATTAGATGGTCCAATCTGGACACGATGCCACTTAGTCTTATTGACCTCTACCGATTGAATGTTTGCCTCTACGCCGATTAACGCTAATCGGGCCTTTAAGCTATCTGCTTCATTAAATTGTTGGAATGACCCTGCTTGTAACAAATATCCACCTTTGTAGTCATTCGACTGCGGTTTAGGTATGGGTGAAGAAGTAGTCTTTTGTTTTGGTGGTCGAGTCTCTTCCTGTGGAATGACTATTTCAAGCTCGGGGAGTAGCGTATAAAAGTCAAACTTACGCTTAGTTTCTGGTGCTTTGGTAATGGCTGGTTGAGTTGGGGTGGCGGCTTGCTCAACATCGCCCACATTTGATCCCGTAAACATTGCAATACCTAGACCGATCAAGATACCGAGCGTTAACCAGATCCATGCAGGAATGATGCTAGATGATTTTGCGGTAGAGCGTCTTTTTTTGCGTGCCATATGCGTCGTTTACATTTATGTTAATTGTGTTTGCTAAGTTCACATCTTTTCAGGTGAACTTACGTCAAGAAGTGTTAAGCCATTTTTGAGTACAACTTTCGTTGCATATATTAATTTCAGTCTAGCATTTCGTAATGCTAAATCATCAACCAACACCTGATTCTCTTTTTCATTATAAAAACTATGAAATGAATTGGCTATATCGCGTAGATAATTAACGAGAATATGAGGGGATAATTTTTCAGCAGATGAAGAAACATTTTCTGAAAATTGACTTAATAGCTTTAAAATATTTTTTTCGTATTCATTAGATAGTTGTTCAGTATCAGCATCGCTAACAGACCGGTCTTGCATGTTAACTCCGGACTGTTCGAATATTCTACAGATTCTTGCATGGGCATATTGCACATAATAAACAGGATTGTCTTTTGACTGTGACGTAGCCAAGTCTAGGTCAAAATCTAAATGTTGTTCATGTTTACGCATCACATAGAAAAACCTTGCTGCATCTTTACCTACTTGTTTGCGAAGCTCGCGCAAGGTAACAAACTCACCTGAGCGAGTCGACATAGCAAGTTTTTCGCCACCCTTATATAAGTTGGCAAATTGAACTAATGGAATCTGTAAGCATTTAGGGTCTTTGCCTAGTGCCTCAGCCGCCGCTTTTATGCGCGTAATGTAGCCATGATGGTCTGCACCCCAAATATTAATAAGACGATCAAAACCACGCTGATATTTGTTTAAGTGATATGCGATGTCAGAAGCAAAATATGTATGAGTGCCATTAGCGCGAACTAAGACTCTATCTTTTTCATCTCCAAAATCTGTGCTTCGAAACCATATAGCATCATCTTTCACATAACTATGGCCATTTTTTTCAAGCGTCTGTAGTGCAGTATGCACACTATTATCTGTTACTAAAGACTTCTCTGAGAACCAATTATCATAATGAACACCAAATAACGCCAAATCATCTTTAATATCATTTGTGATGGTAGCTAAAGCGCATGTGGCAAAAACTGCATAACCATTCTCTCTAAGTAGTGTTTTTGCTTTGAGGATAATAGAGTCAATATAGATTTCTTTATCACCACCTTGGGGTTCATCGGCAGGTAAGTCTGACATCCAGTCTTTAGTAACATGCAGGTATTTATCGCCATGTTCACGATGTAGGGTCGCCGCGATATCCCATATATAGTCACCTTGATAGGCATTAGTGGGAAATGTAAACTTCTCATCACATAATTCTAAATAACGTAACCAAACGGAAGCAGTTAGAATATCAATTTGACGACCTGCATCATTTATATAATATTCTCGTTGAACCTCGTAACCGACTGCTGCTAGTAAATTACCAATGGTGGCACCATATGCTGCACCTCTTCCATGCCCAACATGTAAAGGTCCAGTTGGATTTGCAGATACAAACTCAATTTGCACTTTTTTGCCTGCATATGTTTTTGAAAGGCCATATTGTTCTTGCTGCTGTATGATGGTGTCGAGAATTGCCCCATGTAAATTCTCTTGTATATAAAAATTAAGAAATCCGGGCCCAGCAATTTCAACTTTTTCTACGATAGGGTCAGCTGGTAAATGTTCGAGTAGCATTTCGGCTAATGCTCTCGGTGGCATTTTTGCATGCTTGGCTAATTGCAATGCAACATTGCAGGCAAAGTCTCCATGGCTTTTATCTTTGCTGCGTGTTACTTGTACATCAGCAGTTAGATCTTCTGGAATATTTCCTGAAGTCTGGAGGTTAGAAATTGCGGTGCTGATGAGATTGACTATTTGTTCTTGCATGTTTACTGGTTTGCGCCTTTTAAGGCGTTGCATTGTACTGAATTTCCAGAGGTTTGCGTTATATAAGATGGGTAAATATTTAGGGTTTCGTAATTCTTTTCTAGTTTATTGCTAATTCATTTCAAGGGGATCTACTTCTATATCCCAACGAACTCGTTTGGCGAGAGGAAGAGCCGTTATTGCCTCCGTCCAATTAGATAAATTTTGCTGAATGGATTTCCTATGTTTAGCAAAAATAATCAATTGGCTTTGATACATTCCAGCTTTGCGCTCCATTAGTGCTGGAATTGGTCCATACATCGTCATTCCCTGTAGATTGTTTTTTGTCAGTATAGATTTAACTTCCTGTAAAAAGTTTTGAGTCATCCCCATATTGTTGGCTCGTGCTCGTACCAATAGCATAAAGGTATAAGGTGGGAATGCACATTCTTTACGTATTTTTAAAGCTTCTTTACTAAATGCTGTATATCCTTCAGCTAACAATAGATTTAACAGAGGGTGTTCAGGCAAATAGGTTTGTAACAATACTTTACCTTTTTTAGTGCTACGGCCCGCACGCCCAGAGACTTGTATGAGTAATTGTGCAAGACGTTCAGTGGCACGAAAGTCAGTACTGAATAAACCATGGTCTACATTTAATATACCGACCAAAGTCACATCTGGAAAATCATGCCCTTTGGATAACATCTGGGTGCCGATGATAATTTGGTACTTGCCGGCATGTATATCATGCAATTTTTCTTCTAAGGAATTTTTTTTGCGTGTGCTGTCACGATCAATGCGAGTGATTGCAGTGTTTGGGAAAATTTCTTTTAATTTTGTCTCAATTCTTTGCGTGCCTTCACCTAACCATAAAAACTTATCTGAATCGCAAGTAGGGCAAGTTGCAGGGACTTTTTCTTCTTTCAGACAATGATGACACTTTAAAATATTTCTGTTTTTGTAAAATGTCATGCGTGCATCACAACGCGAACATTCTGCAATCCATGCGCATTCTTGACAAAGTATAGTAGGCGCATAACCACGGCGATTTAGAAAAAGTAGGATTTGATTATTCTTCTCTATCTCAGATTGCATTGCTTGTATAAGTTCATTAGATAAACCATCTGAAGATGCTTTAGAACGCATATCTACTAGCTTTACATCAGGAATGCTTGAGTCTTTAGCGCGTTTTGAAAGCACTAATCTCTGGTAACGTTCGTTACTAACATTGTGTTGAGTTTCAAAAGAGGGTGTTGCAGTACCTAGTAAAATAGGAATTTTTAATTGATTAGCGCGATAAACCGCGATATCTCGTGCGTTATAAAGGAATCCTTCATGCTGTTTGAAAGATAGATCATGTTCTTCATCAATCACAATTAAACCTAATTTAGAAAAAGGTAAAAATATAGCTGAACGTGTGCCGACAATAATATTTGCTTTATCGGTTTTAGTGGCTAGCCATGTTTGTGCACGTTGGTTATCGTTGAGCCCAGAATGCATTAAATGAACTTTCTCAGCTAGGCGTGATTCAATTCTTTGTAAGAGTTGGGGTGTGAGGCCAATTTCAGGGACGAGGATAAGTACTTGTTTATTTTGTTCTAGGACATCTTTAGCTAATGCCAAATACACTTCCGTTTTCCCGCTACCGGTAACGCCATCTAATAAGCAGCAATTAAATTGATCAAGTTTAGTACTTAAGGTTAGATAAGCTTGTTGCTGCTCAGTATTTAAACTTAGTTCATCTGTTGC
>JBGCDX010000025.1:0-6249 GCA_045105815.1 Gammaproteobacteria bacterium | reverse complement strand
CATTGGATTGGATAACCCATCTTTTTGCTTAGTTGTGAAACTTTGTGTGAAGTATCTTGAGAATCACCACCACCGTTATAAAAGAAATAGCCTATGTTATGCGCTTTAAATACTTCAATTAATCTTTCGTATTGTTCACGGCTTTCCTCGACGCTTTTTAATTTATATCTGCAAGAACCAAATGCACCAGAGGGAGTATGTTTTAATGCAGCAATAGCGCTGGCTGATTCTTTTGTGGTATCGATTAAATCTTCGGTGAGTGCACCAATAATCCCATTACGACCCGCATATACCTTACCTATTTTGTTTTTATGTTTGCGAGCGGTTTCAATAACCCCGCATGCTGTGGCATTGATGACGGCAGTTACCCCACCAGATTGAGCGTAAAATGCGTTGCGTTTTTCCATGATGATTGATTCTATAAAATGTTGGTTTACGTTTTGTTATATAAGAATAGTGGGCAAGCTGATTAATGGCTAGTAAATTAAGCAATTTGCCACATGTTTATGCACTTAATAGCAATTTTTATAACAGTTTAGCTAATTAGAGTAGTTGGCGTAACCTTCATTCTCGATTAAAGTGTGCCGCTATTAAGTATATATGGAGTATCGGACATGCGAGTAATTTTATTAGGCGGGCCGGGTGCAGGTAAAGGCACACGTGCTAAGTTCATAGAAGAACTTTTTAATATCCCACAAATTTCAACTGGCGACATGCTAAGAGCGGCTGTAAAAGCAGGCACACCTTTAGGGCTTGAGGCTAAAAAGGTTATGGAAGCAGGTGGTTTAGTATCAGATGAAATTATTCTAGGCTTGGTAAAAGATCGCATTGCTGAAAGTGATTGTGCTAATGGCTATATTTTCGATGGATTCCCACGCACTCTAGCTCAAGCAGAGAGTTTAAAAGCTCAGGGCGTAGATATTGATTATGTTGTAGAAATCGATGTAAGTGACGAAGAGGTCATTAAGCGTATGACGGGTCGCCGTGTGCATCCAGCATCAGGTCGAACTTACCATATCATTTTCAATCCACCCAAAGTTGAAGGCAAGGATGATGAAAGTGGTGAAGACCTTATACAACGTGAGGATGATAAAGTTGAAACGGTTAAAGAGCGTTTGAAAGTTTATCATGATCAAACAGAGCCACTAATTAACTACTACACAACATGGTCTAATAGTGGTGAAAGTGATGCGCCTCAATACAGAAAGATTGGTGGTGTGGATACCGTTGAAGAAATACGCGACCAAATCAAAAACGCGTTAAGTTAAGCGCTTGAAAATCCTACTAGCCATCGCCTCATTGTTTGCGGTGGCATGGTATTGGCAAGATAGTCTTCGTAGTCGCGAATTTGCATTAAAGAAATGTCGAAGGCTATGTGAAGACCACAATGTTCAATTTCTAGATCAATCAGTGCATGTAGCGCGCACTCGGATAGGTAAAACTACCCGGCATAATTTATTCATTCGTAGATTCTATGCGTTTGAATTTAGCATTGGTGGTGCCGACCGCCACCATGGTGTTGCTGTAGTTTCTCTAAATAGGATTGAATATCTATCGTTATTACATCCTGATGGTGAAATTATTGAAGGCAGTTTACCTAGCTGATAAAAATATCAATTTCATACTCTGAATTCTGAGACCTTCCATTCTTGTTTATTAGCGGCAATGAGTAAACACGAGACACCATGTCTTTGAATACGTGTTTCACCAGCTGGGCCAGGGTTGAGCACCCATGGGTCTGCATCTTGATCACATACCAAGCGATGGCTGTGCCCGTATACGATAGCTTTGGCATTGGGAAAGTTGGTTCTGAGTGCATCGTGCCAGATATCATAATCAGAAAAATGTTCATCGCCGTGAGTGATTGCAATGGTGCCGCCTGGTAATGCTACCTCTGCAATTTGTGGTATATGCCATAAATCTTGGTGTTCAGATGAATGCCATTGCTCAGGGTTATCGTTGTTACCACAAACTGATACCACATCTTTGCTGATTTCTTGTAATTGTTTAATGACCTCAATTGAGCCAATGTCTCCCGCATGTAGAATAATATCGCACTTACTCAGGAGATGTAGAACGCTGGGATTGATGTGACTATGAGTATCCGATAACACACCAACTGTGATGTCGTCATGCTCAGCATAGCTGAAAAATTTTTTGTTTTGGCTTTTATCCATAATTGAAATTTAATGCATTCTGAAGTGGCTAAGCAATACTGCTTAGCAGATATATTTTGACTGCGAGGCATTTATTTAAGTGGTAGCCAACCAATTTCTTGAGCAGTTTTTTTGCCAACTACACATCTCTTGAGGCTATGTGCCATTTTTGATTTCGACTGGCTACTTGCGATTGTACCCGCCATTATTTCCGCACGTTTTTGCGGGTAAAGTGGGTTTAAGTTTGGTTCGCCTAAACCATCTGGAGGTTGAGGGTTGCCATCAGCATCATATTTATCACTTGCTCCCACTGTGTGTAATAACTCATGTGCAATTACGATATTATTTTGTTTAGCTTGTTCGTGGCTTGCAAAAGCATGCACGATTCCTAACAAGCCTTTTTGGATGCCTAATGAGTGCTCAAGTTTTTGGTTGGTGTTTTCATCATGGTATAAAACAAAAATACGTACACGATGTTTGTTGGATATGTTGTCTGGTGTATTTTGCATGGCCCACCAACGTAACTTCATGCTCCAAAATGCTATTTTAAGTGGGTTAGCATTTATGCCAGGTGGTTTAGGTGGCAATGTTAAAACTTTTTCACCTAAGTTAGTGGTGGTTGGAGTGGAGCTCACCACATCATATTTTTCGCTTTCTCGTTTTATGAATGTATCGATATCAGCGAAACTTTTACTATTTAAGTTACTAATATAGCGTTCTACATTAACGTTTGCATCGGGATCAGTACTGGCATTGATAGGGAAGATTGCGACTTCGAGTGGTTTGTACCAACCCTGAGTGACTAATTTCTGATCTTGAGTGTAGAGAAGTACCGCGCCGAGAATGAAAATTAATATTAGAATTCTTAGGTTTTTAAATGTAAATATGCGCATTTAACAAGCATAAGATTTATACTTGATATAACAACAATTCTTAGATTATTGGCTATAAATCAAAGCCATTTGGTATGACTTTTAATTGACCCATGACTCATAAAGTAAAACTTCAGTCAGGCAGATATACATTTCATGCGGATTCGCATGAGTCCATACTGGATGCTGCTATTCGTGCAGGAGTGCCATTAAACTATGGTTGTAGCAACGGCAATTGTGGTTTGTGCAAAGCAAGAGTGGTCTCAGGGGACATAGATCAAATACGAGCGCATGATTTTGTTATTCGTGATGCGGATAAGATTCAAGGCCATGCGTTGATGTGCTCAAATTCATGTCAAAGTGATGTCATCATTGATGCTGAGGTAGTAACCAATGCAAGTGATATACCTGTGCAAGAAATACGCATTAAAGTACGCAAAATTGATTTTGTAAGTGATGATTTAGCTATTATTACTTTACAGGTTCCACGGTCTGTGCGTTTACGGTTTATCGCAGGACAGTATGTGCGAGTTTTTGATGATCAGCAGCGTTCACATGAATATGCGATAGCTAGCTGCCCGTGTGATGAGAAACGAATCGAGTTTCATGTTCGCAAGCTTGAGAATGATGCCTTCTCAAGCATGGTGTTCAGTCAATTACGTGTGGGGGATTGGTTAAATATACAAGGCCCTTATGGTGATTTTGTAGTGGATGACACAAAAGATTCTCCAATTGTGATGATTGCTTTTGACACAGGGTTTGCTGCGACTAAAAGTTTACTGGAGCACATTACTGCACAAGATAAAGATAGACCTATCTATTTGTATTGGCTTGCATGTGGTGTAGAAGGTTTATACGCAGATAACTTATGCAGATCATGGGATGATGCTTTAGATGAAATGCATTACATACCGTTGCATATGTCAAGAAACGTAAATGAAATACTAGACAGTCAGTATGATGGTATGTGTGCAATTGAAGATAAGTTTACTTCTTCGCTACACTATATTGATCATGTTAAGGATGCTGAGGTGTTTGTTGTTTCACCCGACCCGGTTGGGAAACTAGTGCAGCAATTATTGATACAAAGAGGCTTTAAAAAAGAGAAAATTTACCATGAAGTAATTCGTGGAAATCCTAACTTAAAATGTATACATAGTACGAATAGGAAATGATTGATTGTAAATGTAGTTTTTCAATAACATTGATAAAAGAGGACTTTTCATGTGAAAAGGCCCAAGCAGTTGCTAGGCGCGCAGGCCCAGATACGGCTTGCGCATCAGAGTCTGGTAGTCAACGGTGTCAACAGGTATATGCTGAGCTAAGAGCAGTTGGTTTGCCTGCATTTGATGCTGAAGATGATTTACTGAAAACACCTGCTAGTGTATTTTCAAAAATACAATTTGGAGGCTTGTTGGGTTTGGCAAATAGGGTCGCTATAGGTGATAGTTCTGATAAATCAAAAGTTGTTAGAGTGGATAATATCTTTCAGTTATTAGAGCAGGCCGTTGCACGCTATGAGTCGGTAAACAATATTCCATATATGGAGTTGGTTGATACCATGACAACATTTAAAATTAAACGCAAAAGATAAATCGAAGATTACAGATTATTAAGCTATTTTATTGAGGAGTGACCATGACCTATCAGACCATAATATCTGTGGAAGATTTAAATAAGAATATTAATAATCAAGATTGGTTTGTGTTTGACTGCAGATTTATGCTCAAAGACCCTGAGGGTGGTTTAAAGAAATTTAATCAAGGTCATATTCCTGGTGCACAGTATGCAGACATGGATAAAGATCTTGCTTCTCCCATGACGGCTACTACTGGCCGCCACCCTTTGCCAAATCCGGATGAGTTAATAAAAAAATTACAATCATGGGGTGTAAATAATACTTCACAAATTATATGTTATGACGATATGTCTGGTGCGTTTGCTGCTCGAATGTGGTGGTTACTTAAATGGTTAGGGCATGAAGAAATAGCTGTACTTGATGGCGGTCTTGATCTGTGGACAGCCACTACGTTAGAAATTGAAACGGAAGTTAAAGAAAAAGTGCCAGGTAAGTTTAGCGGTCGCGCGAACAATAATATGTGGGTAGATGTTGAATTTGTAAAAAATGAATTATCAGAAAATAAAATCACGCTACTTGATGCAAGATCAGAGGAAAGATACTCAGCTAAAGATACTAAAACAGATCCGGTTGCTGGGCATGTGCCTGGTGCGATGAGCTTTCCTTTTTCAGGTAATTTATCAAAGCAAGGAGTGTTTTTATCTAAAGATGAATTGCGAAATCGTTTTGCTACATTTGTGAATAATCCGGAGGAAAAAGAAGTTATTAACATGTGTGGATCAGGAGTTACCGCATGCCATAATCTGCTTGCAATGAGCATTGCCGATCTGCCGATAACGAAGTTATTTGTTGGTTCTTGGAGTGAATGGATTAAAGATAAAAGTCGACCGGTGGCCACTGGAGAGGCTTCATAGCAGCGTGTTCAAATCGTAAAAAGTTGTAATATAGTACTGATTTTCAATCACTTTAGCGTCTTCGTCATCCCACCTAACCCGCTTATAAGCTAGATTCTAGAGATCGTTCACAAAGCCAACTATTATTATCAGAGAGTATAAGGTATTTAGTGCGTGATCCTGCTGAATGGGTGAGCATACTCTTAACAATAACTAATAGGCAAACAACATTTCTCAAGCTAGCCCTAATATGGTGGCAGCTGCTAATCCAGTGGCGTTACCTAGAAATATCGCTGCATCTTTATTAGATGTAGGCACGCTGCCGTTCGCGGTTGCTTTGCTACGTGCAAATGATGGAAGCGTAGTATTTGTTAATCATCTCATGAGCGTCATCCTGCGTAGTAGTGAAGGTGAGCTAAAAGGTAAAACGATTACAGGGTTATATGATGATGGTAAGCAAAGAAGCGAAGCGTTTAAGCTGCTAAAGAAAAGTACTTATGTGCCACCTAAGCAAATAACTATAACGAATTTTGACAATAATGCACTCACCGTAACCGCGGCATCATCACTACTGAAATATCAAAATGAACTTTGTATTCTAGTAGCACTTCAACCACCAAGCCCGGATACGACCAATGTTAAACGTTTGCGTATTGCCATCGAGCGTCACAACATGGCATTACAAGCCGCACAAGTTGGTATTTGGAGCTGGGATTTAATGTCCAACCGCATTGCATGGGATGACACTA
>JBGCDX010000024.1:0-14634 GCA_045105815.1 Gammaproteobacteria bacterium | reverse complement strand
TGAACTTCCAGAAGGCATCGAGATGGTCATGCCGGGCGATAATGTCAAAATGATCGTCACCATGATCGATCCGATTGCGATGGACGAAGGGTTACGCTTTGCGATTCGTGAAGGCGGACGTACAGTGGGTGCCGGCGTGGTTGCTAAAATTATTGAATAAATTTTCGATAATAAAATTAGTAAAATCGATAGCTTAGAGTATTAATTAAAAGAGAAGAGTAAAGAATATGGCAGAAGGGCAAACAATACGAATACGCTTAAAAGCGTTTGACCACCGATTGATTGATCGCTCGGCGAGTGAAATCGTTGAAACTGCTAAGCGAACGGGAGCTAGAGTAAAGGGCCCCATTCCTTTACCAACTAAAAAAGAACGCTTTACGATTCTGATATCACCGCATGTGGACAAAAATGCTCGAGATCAGTACGAAATTCGCACACATAAGCGCATCATGGACATTGTTGAGCCTACAGATAAAACAGTAGACGCACTGATGAAGCTAGATTTAGCGGCAGGTGTGGATGTGCAAATTAAGTTGAATTAGGCTGTCTTAGCTTACAATTTAGAATAGACGGTAATTACACTGAAAATAGTACGAAAATATTGCGAAACTATAGCTTATTGAGTAGAGAAAATGGTTTTCTAACACGCTGATTTTTGTGATAATGCACGGCTTACTACGGCCCGGTTATGAGTTACTCATGCCGGGCCTTGGTTATCCAGGAATAGGAAAATTTAATCAACCTTGATTCTTGAATATGTGTTCAGCATGTATTTGAGTTCATAGATTGGGCCAAAATTGATTAGGCAAGAATAACAGGCTAGTAATACAAAATTATGTCATTAGGTTTAATAGGTAAAAAAGTCGGTATGACTCGCATCTTTACAGAAGCGGGTGTATCAGTGCCAGTCACTGTGGTTCATGCGCCTGCAAATCGTATTACGCAAGTGCGTACGCCAGAAGTAGATGGTTATCACGCAGTGCAAGTGACATATGGTGATAAAAAACCCTCAAGAATAAATAAACCAACTACTGGACAGTTTGCTAAATCCGGGGTTAAAGCAGGTCGTGGGTTAAGCGAATTTAGATTAGAAACTACTCCAGCCGATATATTAAAAGTCGGGACCGAGCTTAATACTGCTTTGTTCACAGTTGGCCAAAAGGTTTCAGTAGCAGGAGTAAGTAAAGGAAAGGGATTTCAGGGGCCAGTTAAGCGACATAATTTCCATATGCAAGATGCAACGCACGGTAACTCAATCTCGCATCGTGCTCACGGTTCAACGGGTCAATGCCAAGATCCTGGTCGAGTATTTAAAGGTAAAAAAATGGCAGGTCAAATGGGTAATGTCCGGGTGACCACAAAAAATTTAGAAGTGGTGCAAATAGATACCGAAAAAGATTTATTACTTATAAAAGGTGCTGTTCCTGGTGCGCCAGGTGGCGATGTAATTGTTAAGCCCGTTATAGCAAGTGAAGTAAATTTGCCATCAAATGAAGAGCCTGCAAACGAACAAGAAGAAGCGGCACAAGTTGCAGCTGAATAAAAAACAGAGTCATAAGAAAATAACATGAAACTATCACTTGCTAATTCTAAAACGACGGTTGATGTGTCTGACGACATATTTGCGCGTGAATATAACGAAGATTTAGTGCATCAAGCCGTTACAGCGTATTTAGCTGGTGGTCGTCAAGGTACTAAAGCAAATAAAAGTCGTAGCGATGTGCGTGGTGGTGGTGCTAAGCCTTGGAGACAAAAGGGAACGGGTCGTGCACGTGCAGGTACATCAAGCAGCCCTATCTGGCGTTCTGGTGGTGTGACCTTTGCAGCAAGACCTAGAAATTACAGTCAAAAATTAAATAAGAAGATGGTACGTGCAGCTTATGCAACCATTTTTTCGCAGCTAGTTCGCCAAGAGCGTCTCTATGTAGTGGATACTTTTGTAGTGTCTGAGCCTAAGACAAAGCAAGCATTGGAACTTCTAGGTAATTTATCTGTTAAGTCTGCATTAATTATTACCGAGGAAGCAGATAAGAATTTATATTTGTCTGTTAGGAATTTGCCGTATGTAGATGTTACTGAAATTGGCGGCTTGGATCCGGTTAGTTTGGTTAGATATGAGCACATCATTGTTACTAAAGACGCACTAGGTGCTATCGAGGAGTGGTTGCAATGAATCAAGAACGGTTAATGACTATTTTGCTGGGCCCACATATTTCAGAAAAGACTTCAATTGCGGCTGAGAAGAATAATCAGCACGTATTTAAAGTTATACGTGGTGCAAAAAAAGCAGAAATAAAAAAAGCAGTCGAAAAATTATTTGATGTAAAAGTAGCTGCTGTTAATACTATCAATATGAATGGTAAGGCTAAACGATTTGGCCAGCGCGCTGGTAAACGTTCAGATTGGAAAAAGGCTATTGTGACACTTGAAGCTGGCCACGATATTGATTTTGGTGGATTTGAGTAAATAAAAGACACACGTTATGGCATTACAAAAAGCAAAACCAACATCACCAGGACGCAGATTTGTAGTTAAAGTTACTACACCTGGTTTGTACACTGGCGGTCCATATAAGCCGCTCTTGGATGAAAAGCGCAGGACTGGTGGTAGAAATAATAATGGGCGAATTACCACAAGGCATCGTGGTGGTGGTCATAAACAACGATACCGCATTGTTGATTTCAAGCGTAATAAAGATGAAATCACTGCTAAAGTAGAAAGACTAGAATACGACCCCAATAGAAGCGCACATATTGCGTTATTGAAATATGCAGACGGCGAACGTCGTTATATTATTGCGCCTAAAGGTTTAGATGTAGATAACGAAGTAGTTTCTGGCACACAAGTGCCAATTAAAGTTGGAAATACATCTCCAGTTCGAAATATACCAGTTGGTACGATAATACATAATGTTGAGTTGAAGCCTGGTAAAGGTGCTCAAATTGGTAGAAGCGCGGGAGCAGCGATACAAATTGTTGCGCGCGAAGGTAACTATGCAACCTTGCGATTACGTTCAGGTGAAATGCGTAAAGTACTGTCAGAGTGTCGAGCAACAATTGGTGAAGTAGGTAATGCAGAGCACAACTTACGTAAATTAGGTAAGGCTGGTGCAAAACGTTGGCGCGGTGTACGTCCAACGGTACGTGGTGTGGCAATGAACCCTGTAGATCACCCGCATGGTGGCGGTGAAGGTAAGACTTCAGGTGGCAGGCACCCGGTATCACCATGGGCCATGCCAACTAAAGGCTATAAGACGAGAAAAAATCATCGAACAGATCGTTTGATTGTGCGTCGTAGAAATAAAAAATAATTTTTAAGAATCAAATAAGTACTTAAGAGATAAACAAATGCCAAGATCGTTACGAAAAGGACCTTATATTGATCATCACTTGATGAAAAAGGTTGAAGTAGCCGCTGCAAATAATGACCGTAAGCCAATTAAAACCTGGTCGCGTCGTTCATTAGTGATTCCTGAAATGGTGGGCTTAACAATCGGTGTGCATAACGGTCGAGTACATATCCCGGTTCTTGTAAGCGAAAATATGGTTGGGCACAAGTTAGGTGAGTTTGCGGCAACGCGAACTTTTAAAGGTCACTCTGGAGATCGAAAGTCATAATTGTTATGGAAGTTTTAGCAAAATTAACCTTTATAAGAATTGCACCACAAAAGGCTCGACTCGTAGCAGATCAAGTTCGTGGTCAAAAAGTAGATCGTGCTTTAGAGATCTTAAAATTTAGCCAAAAGAAGGGCGCAGTTTTAATCAGAAAAGTACTCGAATCAGCTATTGCAAATGCTGAGCATAACGAAGGTGCTGATATTGATGAGTTGAAAATATCAAAGATTTTTGTAGATGAAGGGCCAACGCATAAGCGTTTCCGTGCACGTGCTAAGGGTCGCGCAGCAAAAATACTTAAGCGTACTAGTCACATTACTGTTGAAGTAAGTGATAAATAAACTGTTAAATAACGAGAAATTATATGTGTAAAACCAATACATTATTAACTCTAAACGAAGGTAAGTGCTAGGTTATGGGTCAAAAAGTACATCCAACGGGAATGCGTTTAGGAATATCTACCGAATGGACATCAAGGTGGTATGCGGAAGGTAGAGGTTATGCAGAATTTTTGCAAAGTGATCTAGAAATTCGAGAGTACTTGAAGAAAAAACTAAAGCAAGCGTCAGTAAGTAGAATCCAAATCGACCGGCCTGCTAAAGCAGCATTTATAACTATACATACAGCTCGTCCTGGGATAGTGATTGGTAAAAAGGGCGAAGATATAGAAGCGTTACGTAAAGAAGTTGCAAGAAGAACCGGGCTCAGTGTTAATAATGTAAAAATTAATATTGAAGAGATACGTAAACCAGAGATTGACGCGCAGTTAGTAGCAGAAAGTATTGCGCAACAGCTAGAACGTCGCATTATGTTTAGACGTGCAATGAAACGATCAGTAAGTAACGCAATGCGCTTAGGAGCATTGGGTGTGAAAATTAACGTAGGTGGTCGATTAAATGGTGCAGAAATTGCACGTAGTGAATGGTATCGCGAAGGTCGTGTTCCATTGCATACTTTGCGCGCAAACATAGATTATGGCTTTGCTGAGGCATTAACTACTTATGGAATAATTGGCATTAAAACCTGGATATATAAAGGTGATGTGTACGATATTCATGATAAAGAAAGTGATGATGCTAATGATAAGCCGCAAGCATCTGCAAAAAAGCCAAAGCAAAAAACAAATTAATATAAAACTTAAAATTAATAGTCATGTTACAACCCAAACGTACAAAGTTTCGAAAACAATTTAAAGGCCGCAATCGTGGTCTTGCGTTGAATGGTAATAAAGTAAGTTTTGGCGAATATGGTTTGAAAGCCGTAGATCGTGGACGTATTACAGCAAGACAAATTGAAGCAGCACGACGCGCGATGACTCGTCATGTAAAACGTGGTGGAAAAATTTGGATTCGCATATTCCCAGATGTGCCTGTTACAAAAAAACCTTTAGAGGTTAGACAAGGTAAAGGTAAGGGTAATGTTGAGTTTTGGGTAGCTAAGATTCAGCCAGGAAAAATGCTTTATGAGATGGAAGGTGTGGATGAGCAAATAGCCCGTGAAGCCTTTAAGCTTGCGGCAGCAAAATTACCAATTAAAACCACCTTTGTTTCACGTACGGTAATGTAATTATGAAAGTTGAAGAGTTAAGAAGTAAATCAGTTAAAGAGCTTGGTGCTGAGTTGCTGGAGTTGCGCAAAGAACAATTCAATTTGCGTATGCAGAAAGGTGTTGGTCAAGCAACACGAGTGCATCTATTTAAACTAAATAAAAGAAATATTGCTCGCGTAAAGACAATAATTACTGAAAAACAAGCTCAAAAATAATTAAAGAAATACACCTATGCAAATGTTTAATAAATATAACCTGTCATTGAGAAATAAGAATGTCTGAAGAAAATAAGATACGTACTCTGCAGGGTAAAGTGATTAGTGACAAGATGGATAAATCCATTACGGTTTTATTAGAGCGTCAAGTTAAACATTCTTTGTATAAGAAATATATTAAGCGCTCTACCAAGTTGCATGTGCATGATGAAAACAATGAATGCTCAATAGGCGATATGGTAGCGATACGTGAATGTCGTCCTATGTCAAAAACAAAATCTTGGACGTTAGTCGAAGTATTAGAGCAGGGTGCTGAGGTCTAGTTATGATACAGATGCAAACTACGCTGGAAGCAGCGGATAATAGTGGTGCTCGTAAGCTCATGTGTATCAAAGTATTGGGTGGGTCGCACCGTCGTTATGCAAGAATTGGTGATGTAATTAAAGTAAGTATTAAAGATGCTATTCCTCGCGGGAAAGTTAAAAAAGGTGAGGTGTATAACGCAGTAGTTGTTCGAACAGCAAAGGGAGTTAGAAGAACAGACGGCTCACTAATTCGTTTTGACTCCAATGCGGCTGTTTTGTTGAATGCAAATTTACAACCAATAGGTACACGTATATTTGGGCCGGTTACACGTGAGTTAAGAACTGAAAAGTTCATGAAAATAATTTCATTAGCACCGGAAGTTCTTTAGTCAGAACTGTTTTATAAATATAAAGATCATTTAAAGAAGTATTAGAGACATGCACAAAATACATAGAGGTGATGATGTAATTGTTATCGCTGGTAAAGATAAGGGTCGTCGCGGAACGGTATTAAAAGTGCTAGATGATAAACGTGTGGTAGTGGAAAGCATTAATATTGCTAAGAAACATGTTAAAGCTAATCCTAACGCAGGTGTCTCGGGAGGTATTGTTGAGCGTGAAATGCCGCTGGATATATCTAATGTAATGGTGTTTAACCCATCAACTAATAAAGGTGATCGTATTGGCTTTAAGTTTCTTAAAGACAATAAAAAAGTCCGCTTTTTTAAATCAAATGGCGAAGTAGTCGACGTATAGAGATTGATATAATGGCTCGTTTACAAGAATATTATAATGAAACTGTCCGTGACCAACTAATGGATAAGTTTAGTTTCAAAAATGTTATGCAAGTACCACGAATAGAGAAAATTACTCTAAATACAGGAGTGGGTGAGGCAGTACGTGATAAGAAGCTAATTGAAAAAGTTGTTTCCGATATGGAGCAAATAGCTGGCCAGAAAGTGGTTGTAACCAAGGCTAAAAAATCTATTGCGGGATTTAGTATCCGTGATGATTATCCTATAGGTGTAAAAGTAACCTTACGCAGACAGCGAATGTATGAGTTTTTAGATCGTTTAATTAGTATTGCGATCCCACGTATCCGTGATTTCAGAGGTATGAGTGCGAAAGCATTTGATAGCCGTGGCAACTATAGTCTTGGAATAACAGAACAAATAATATTCCCCGAGATTGATTACGACAAAATTGATGCACTTCGTGGAATGGATATTGCGATAACAACAAGTGCAAGAACTGATGAAGAAGCAAAGGCCCTGTTAGAAGCCTTTAGCTTTCCGTTTAGAAAGTAAAAGAGAGAAACTATATGGCTAAGCTTTCAATGATTGCTCGCGACACAAAGCGTGAGAAAGAAGTTAAACGATGCGCGAAGAAACGAGCTGACTTAAAAGCCATTGTTAAAAGTGCAACAACTAGTTACGAAGAAAAAGAAGCCGCGGTATTGCAACTACAAAAGTTGCCTAGAAATGCTAGCCCAGTACGTATGCGCAATAGATGTAAATTGACTGGACGCTCTAGAGGATATTACAGCAAGTTTGGATTAGGTAGAAACAAGTTACGCGAGGCAGCAATGCGTGGTGATGTACCAGGTTTAGTTAAAGCCAGTTGGTAACAATTTAAGTACTGTTAGACAAAGATTAAGGAAGCATTATGAGTATGAGTGATCCCATTTCCGATATGTTAACGCGTATTCGTAATGGTCAAGGTGCCAACAAAGTAACGGTAGATATTCCATCGAATAATGTTAAGCAAGCAATCGCAAAAGTGCTTAAAGATGAAGGATTTATTGAAGACTTCGCTGTAAATAAAGAAGGTGTCAAGTCAACAATAGTTGTGACACTTAAATACTACATGGGTGAGCCTGTCATTACTAAAGTTAAACGAGTGAGTCGCCCTGGTTTGCGAACATATAAAAGTGCAGATGAGCTTCCGCGAGTAATTGGTGGAATGGGAATTGCAATTATATCGACTTCTAGTGGTGTAATGAGTGATCGTGCAGCAAGAGCTGCTGGCCATGGTGGTGAAGTGCTTTGCACAGTTGAATAAAAAGTTAACTTAATTAACGAATTAAAATTTAAAGATTTAAAAATATGTCACGAATTGCTAAAGAACCAGTTGTAATCCCATCAGGAGTTGACGTGAAACTAAATGGCCAACATTTAGCGGTTAAGGGTTCTTTGGGAGAAATGTCTATGGATATTCATGACGATGTGTGTGTTGAGTACAAAGATAATGAGATTAATGTTCAGGTTGAGAAAACAAAAAGTATGGCTATGGCCGGAACGATGCGTTCTTTGATAAATAATTTAGTGCTCGGTGTAAGTAAAGGTTTTGAGAGAAAGCTAGAGCTAGTGGGTGTTGGTTATCGTGCGCAAGCAAAAGGTAAGGTGTTAAATCTAAGTTTAGGGTTTTCACATCCTGTTAATTATGCAATTCCAGAGGGTGTTAAAATTGAAACACCAAGCCAAACCGAGGTTGTGATTACTGGTAGTGATAAGCAAAAGATTGGACAAGTAGCTGCAGACATTCGTGCATATAGACCGCCTGAGCCTTATAAAGGTAAAGGTGTTAAATATTCTGATGAGCGAATTGTGCGAAAAGAAGCTAAGAAAAAATAAGTAAACCGAATTAAGTAAGAGCTAGTTAAAACAATGAAGACGAACAAAACAAAATCTCGTTTGCGAAGAGCACTTAGAACTCGCAGTAAAATAGCTGAGTTAAATGTGCATCGTTTAAGTATTCATCGCACCTCAAAGCATATTTATGCTCAAGTGATCGCACCTACAGGAGATCAAACACTTGTATCGGCTTCGTCAATTGATCCAGAGCTACGTAAAGAAATTAAATACAGTGGCAATGTAGATGCGGCAAAAGCTGTTGGAGAAAAAATTGCTCAACGTGCTAAAGAAAAAGGAATTGAGTCAGTTGCATTTGATCGTTCAGGTTTTAGATATCATGGACGTGTAAAGGCACTAGCAGATGCAGCACGTGAAGCTGGATTAAAGTTCTAGTAAATATAATTTAATACAAAACAAAGAGTAACTAGGTTAAAGAGAATATGGCTGCAAACGAACCAGCAAGAATATCAGACGGTCTCGAAGAGAGATTGGTTTCAGTTAACCGCGTAGCTAAAGTGGTTAAAGGTGGTCGTCAATTCGGATTTACTGCATTAACCGTTGTGGGTGATGGTAATGGGAAAGTTGGTGTAGGTTACGGTAAAGCCCGTGAAGTGCCATTAGCTATTCAAAAAGCGATGGAAAAAGCACGTAAAGATATGAAGCAAGTACCAATTGTGGATGGCACTTTGCATTACCAGGCTATTGGTATTCATGGTGCAGCAAAAGTATTTATGAAGCCGGCTTCCGTAGGTACTGGAATCATCGCTGGTGGAGCAATGCGAGCCGTATTTGAAGTGGTTGGCATTAAAAATGTTTTATCTAAATGCATTGGGTCTAGAAACCCGATTAACGTTGTTAAAGCAACCATTGAAGCTTTAAATAGCATGCAATCTCCAGACTATATTGCTGCTAAGCGTGGCAAGACGATAGAAGATGTATTGTCATAATTCCAATAGTTATAGATTTATAAATTATGAGTAAGCAATTAAAAGTAACACTTATTAAGAGTTTAAATGGTCGTTTGGCCAATCATAAAGCTTGTGCGCGTGGCTTAGGTATTCGACGTATTCATAAGCCTGTGACTGTAATTGATACTCCAGAGAACCGTGGAATGATCAATAAAATTAACTATATGCTCAATGTAGAAGAAGCTTAGTCCAATAGTTAACAAGTATAAATAAGATAAGAATTAAAAAGTTATGAATCTAAACACATTAAAACCAACAGCTGGAAGTAGACCTAGCCGTAAAAGATTAGGGCGTGGCATTGGTTCAGGCTCTGGTAAAACAGGTGGTCGAGGTCATAAAGGCCAAAAGTCACGTTCAGGTGGATATCATAAAGTAGGTTTCGAGGGTGGACAAATGCCTTTGCAAAGACGTTTGCCAAAAATTGGTTTTCGTTCACGTAAATCAAATTCTACCGCAGAAGTTCGATTACATGAGCTTGAATTAGTGAGTGAAGACGTGGTTGATATTGAAGCGCTTATAGATGCTAAATTAGTCTCAGCGGCGACTAAAAAAGTTAAAGTCATATTGTCAGGAAAAATAGAAAAAGCGGTAAAGACAAAAGGATTAACTTTTACAGCCGGTGCTAAAAAAGCAGTTGAAGCAGCTGGTGGAGCGATCGAAGCCTAATGTCTCGAGGTGCAGCTAATGTTGGATCACTTGCTGGCTTAGGGCAGGTATCGGAATTACGCAAACGTTTGCTGTTTGTATTGTTTGCGATGATTGTATATCGAATAGGTACATTTATACCGGTACCAGGTATCGATCCAGGCGCAATGGCGAGATTTTTTGAACAACAGAGCAGTACCATACTCGGTATGTTCAATATGTTTTCAGGCGGTGCATTAGAAAGACTAAGTTTGTTTGCATTAGGAATTATGCCGTACATTTCTGCATCCATTATTATGCAGTTAATGAGTGCTGTAGTGCCGTCATTAAAAGAATTAAAGAGAGAAGGTGAAGCAGGGCGTCGTAAAATAACTCAATACACACGCTATGGAACTGTGTTTCTAGCTACCTTTCAAGCGATAGGTGTATCGATAGCCTTACAAAATCAGCAGGTTGCATTAACACCAGGTATTGGTTTTCTATTTACGGCTACCGTGTCTTTAGTAACTGGCACGATGTTCTTAATGTGGTTAGGTGAACAAATTACTGAGAGGGGTATTGGGAATGGTATCTCTATAATTATTTTTGCAGGTATTGTTGCAGGATTGCCATCCGCTATTGGTGGCACATTAGATTTAGTTTCACAGGGTGCAATGAATGAAGGATTTGCGTTATTCCTATTTCTAATGGCAGTTTTAGTAACTGCATTTGTTATTTTTGTAGAACGCGCTCAACGAAGAATTACAGTTAATTATGCACGTAGGCAGCAAGGTAGAAAGATGATGGCTGCCCAATCAACACACCTGCCTTTGAAACTGAATATGTCTGGTGTGATACCGCCTATCTTTGCATCAAGTATTATTTTATTTCCTGCGACATTATTACAATGGTCTAGTAGCCCAACGGGTAATTTCTCTTGGTTGCAGAATTTAGCTACTGCTATATCACCTGGCCAACCTTTATATGTAATGTTATATGCACTTGCGATTGTATTTTTCTGTTTCTTTTATACCGCAATTGTTTTTGATTCACGCGAAACAGCAGACAACTTGAAGCGATCAGGAGCATTCATACCAGGTATACGCCCCGGTGATCAAACAGCGAGATATATAGATAAAGTGCTGACACGCTTAACTGCAGTGGGTGCAATTTATATTACATTGGTATGTTTGTTACCTGAGTTTTTGATTTTGAAGTATGGCGTACCATTTTATTTTGGTGGCACTTCACTTTTAATTATTGTGGTGGTGGTGATGGACTTCATGGCGCAAGTACAGGCACATTTAATGTCCCATCAATATGAAGGGTTAATGAAGAAAGCTAACCTTAAGGGTTCTGGCCGATCAGGTTCAGGTCGATAGGAAAGTAGGGTAAAGAGGTCATTATGAAAGTACGAGCATCAGTCAAAAAAATGTGTCGAAACTGCAAGATAGTTCGACGAAATCGTGTTGTTAGGGTTATTTGTACTGACCCACGTCATAAACAGCGACAAGGTTAATTAGGATTATAAAGTAATAATTATGTTTTTAGTCGATTACACTGATAGAATCCGCGCTTCTCAGCTGTCTGAGGAATTAAGTTTTATCAATAATCTATCATTCATTCAAGGGCTTATATAAATGGCACGTATTGCTGGCATTAATGTACCGGTGCATAAGCACACCGTAATTGCATTAACCTCGATTTATGGAATTGGTCGAACATCATCACGTAAAATTTGTGATGCGACTGGTATTGCACATGACGCAAAGATTAAAGATCTTAGTGAAGATGAAGTTGGTAAGTTACGAACTGAGATTGCAAAATACCGTGTAGAAGGTGATTTGCGACGTGAAATAACCGTCAACATTAAGAGATTAATGGATTTAGGTACATATAGAGGCATTCGCCATCGTCGCGGATTACCATTGCGCGGCCAACGCACGCAAACTAATGCGCGAACTCGAAAAGGTCCTCGTAGACCCATAAAAAGATAAGAAATAAATAAATTAGTAGTGATACGCATCCTAAACTGAAGACAAGACAGAAGAAAAAATAGATAAATATGGCAAATATATATGAGTAAAGCACCTACAAGAACACGTAAAAAAGTAAAACGCATTGTTACTGATGGCGTAGCACACGTGCACGCATCCTTTAACAATACCATTGTTACGATTACCGATCGTCAGGGTAATGCGCTTTCATGGGCGACATCTGGCGGATCGGGTTTCCGTGGTTCTCGTAAAAGCACACCATTTGCTGCACAAGTTGCTGCGGATCGTGCAGGTCAAGCTGCGCTTGAGTACGGACTTAAAAATTTAGAAGTACGAATAAAAGGACCTGGGCCAGGTCGAGAATCGGCAGTGCGAGCGTTACATGCTGTTGGTTATAAAATTACAAATATCAACGACATAACACCCATTCCTCATAATGGTTGTCGTCCACCAAAACGTCGACGTGTTTAGGGGTTAATGTTATGGCACGCTATTTAGGACCAAAATGTAAATTAAGTCGTCGTGAAGGCACAGACCTGTTTTTGAAAGGCCGTGCAAGACCGCTTGATTCAAAATGTAAGTTAGATAAACAGCCAGGTCAGCATGGAGACAAGCGAGGGCGTCCATCTAACTATGGTGTTCAGCTTCGTGAGAAGCAAAAATTACGTCGTATCTATGGTGTATTAGAGAAGCAATTTAGAAATTATTATAAGAAAGCTTCTGGTATTAAAGGCTCTACAGGCGAAAATCTACTAACGTTGCTTGAATGTAGATTAGACAATGTTTTATATCGAATGGGCTTTGGTGTAACACGTGCAGAATGCCGTCAGTTAATTAGTCATAAAGCAGTAGAAGTGAACGGAATTGTAGTGAATATTCCTTCTTATCAAGTAACTGCAAGTGATGTAATAGCCATACGAGAAAAAGCTAAGAAACAGTTACGCATACAAGATGCACTAAATACTGCTGATCAGCTTGGTTTGCCAGAATGGGTTGAGGTCGATATTAAGAAAATGCAGGGTACATTTAAATCTGCACCAGAGCGTGGTGATTTGCCACCTGATATAAATGAGTCACTCGTAGTCGAGTTGTATTCTAAGTAATTAAGCGTTTAAAGAGGTTTCATCGATGGTAGCAACAAATGAATTACTTAAGCCAAGAGTAGTAGATGTTCAGGTAACAGATGAATGTCACGCTAAAGTTGTGCTTGAGCCACTAGAGCGCGGTTTTGGCCATACACTTGGTAATGCTTTGCGAAGAATTTTGCTTTCATCTATTCAGGGATGTGCAGTAGTTGAAGCGCAAATAGATGGCGTATTGCATGAGTATACGGCTATTGAAGGTGTTCAAGAAGATGTAGTCGATATCTTGCTCAATTTAAAAGGCGTTGCTGCGGTAATGCATAATAAAAATGAAGCCATGTTGACCTTGAATAAAACCGGTCCAGGTGTAGTTACTGCTGGTGATATTGAAACCGATCATGATGTTGAAATAATCAACAAAGACCATGTAATTGCTCATATAACAGAGCAAGGCTCTTTAAGTATGACACTTAAGATTGCAAAAGGTCGTGGATACCAACCTGCTACACAACGAAAAACAGAAGATGAGCGTGCAATTGGTTCGTTATTAATTGATGCTAGTTTTAGTCCTGTTCGTAAAGTAGCGTATTCAGTCGATACTGCTCGTGTAGAACAGCGAACTAACTTAGATAAGCTAATTGTAGATTTAGAAACTAATGGAACCGTAGATCCAGAAGAAACTATTCGCAAAGCTGCGGGAATTTTACAACAACAGTTATCTGTATTTGTTGACCTGCAAGGTGATGAAGAAGTTGAAGATGAGAAGAGTGAAACGGAAATTGATCCTATCTTGGTTCGCCCAGTAGATGATCTTGAACTAACGGTCCGCTCTGCAAACTGTTTGAAAGCAGAGAACATTTATTATATTGGTGATTTAATTCAGCGCACTGAAGTTGAATTATTAAAGACGCCTAACTTAGGTAAAAAGTCTTTAACAGAAATTAAAGATGTATTGGGTACTCATGGCTTGTCTTTGGGCATGCGTCTTGAAAACTGGCCGCCCGCAAATTTGCGTGAAGAACGTAAAGTTATTATTTAATTAGATAAAAGTAATTAGGCTAAAGAAAATAGGGAAGTATTGTGAGACATCGTAAATCAGGTCGACAACTAAATCGCAACAGCTCGCATCGCAAGGCGATGTTTAGCAACATGGTGACTTCATTATTTTCACATGAAGTAATTCGTACAACATTGCCTAAAGCAAAAGAGTTACGTCGTATTGCAGAGCCATTAATTACCATTGCAAAAGAAGATACTGTGGCGAAAAGACAGCTAGCTTTTTCACGTTTACGAGACAAAGCCATTGTGGGTAAATTATTTACCGAGCTAGGACCAAGATATAAAGAACGCCCGGGTGGTTACACGCGAATTCTAAAATGCGGTTTCCGTACCGGAGATAAAGCACCAATGGCTATCGTTGAATTAGTAGACCGTCCATTAGAAGAGTGAAACTATTTACATATATTTAAAAAAAGCTAGGTATATCCTGGCTTTTTTTATTTTAGAGTATGGTTAAATTAAGCTGACTTTTTAGTTAATCTGTTTAATTTTAAGAGCTTCTTTAAGGTATTCTCCAGTGGATGATCCTTTTATATTAGCGATATCTTCTGGTGTTCCTTTGGCTACTATTTTGCCACCGCGATGGCCT
>JBGCDX010000023.1:0-10110 GCA_045105815.1 Gammaproteobacteria bacterium | reverse complement strand
GATGACGCCTAAACCGAGTAGAAATACGCCGGTCCAGACCCATGGGCCACCTGCTATCACGCCAAATAAACTGGCTAGTATTAGTAACGGTGCTAAAAAATAGCGCGCGTTGATTAGTAACTTCTTCATGTTCGCCTCCATATTGCGACAGACTTGTATCTTGTTTGTTACAGGCTCAATGCCTATATGTAACTTTTACACTATGGTTAATATACCATTCAGTAAAACATATATAAAGCCTATATACCTTTCTGACTCATATTTGTCTAATACATAGCTGTGACGATGCCATAGATATGTTATAATTTACAGACAAATTAACTACAATAAGCTAGACATAGCTGAGACAGACTAAAGTGGCCGCCAAACAGACAAGCGCAACAAACGATAAACACCCCATACAAGTAGTCGCAAGACGTACGGGGCTCACTGCAGATGTTATTCGTGTTTGGGAACGACGTTATAGTGTTGTAAATCCGGAACGTGCGAACAACAGTCGCAGACTTTACAGTGATGAAGATGTTGAAAAACTAAGTTTGTTGCGCCGCGCAACCTCAGCAGGTCGTCGCATTGGTGATGTCTCAACTCTATCAGTGCAAGAACTTCGTAAGTTAGTAGACACTGATGAATCAGCTGCTGCGCGTATTCCTGTCGCTAAAATAGAACAGCGCCCAAGCACGGGGTCCGTAATGGAATATTTTGATGAATGCCTAGATGCGATACAGCGTTTAGATGGTCAAGATATTTATCGTTCTCTTAGTAAAGCATCAAAATCTTTAGGTATTATATTTTTACTAGAAGATCTTTTACGTCCTCTTGTTTCACACATTCAAGATGAGTGCCGTCGCGGTGCGTTGCGTGACACACATTATGCAGTCGCGATTTACTCCATTCGCGGATTCCTCTCCAGCTTAGTAATGAGCGAACCCTTTGCAGGCTCAGAATACAAACTTATTTGTGCATCACCCGCTGGCCAAGTAAGTGATATCGCAGCTTTACGCCTTGCTGCTGCAAGTAAATCTAACGGTTGGCAAGCTATCTTTCTTGGTATGTATGGTTCCGTTGATGAAATTATTTATGCTCAACGCAAAAGCAACGCTAAATTAATCGCAATTGGTATCACTCGCCCTGCAGATGACCCTTTACTACCAAACCAATTACGCCGTTTACGCAATCAACTTGATAGTTCAATTGAAATTGCCGTTACCGGCAGCGGTGCAGCCGCATACTTTGATGTACTGCAAGAAATTCAAGCCAACTTTATTCAAACCATCAGCGAACTATATTTATTACTCGATCGTGTAAAACAAAACATTCGACTTACTCAGCAACCCATTCAATAATCAGAAGCTCAATAGCGTGAAGCAAATCACTACAGCATTTGCTACACTTAGCGCCGCTAGCACACCTACTGAGAATAACAACTTACTAGATGCTTTTTAGCTGACTGAAATTTTAAACAACCATAATCAAAAATATCGTGACACAAAAAAATTCCTTTTCGTATGAAGACCTGCTCTCTTGTGGCAGAGGTGAAATGTTTGGCCCTGGCAACGCACAACTCCCTATGCCAAACATGTTAATGATGGATCGTGTGACTAAAATTTCCAGTGAAAACGGAACCTATGGAAAAGGCGAAGTGATAGCTGAGTTAGATATCAAACCCGACTTATGGTTTTTCGATTGCCACTTTCCTGGCGACCCCGTAATGCCAGGATGCTTAGGATTAGATGCATTATGGCAATTACTAGGCTTCTTCATTGCTTGGCAAGGTAACCCTGGTCGAGGTCGAGCACTCGGTGTGAATGAAGTTCGATTTACAGGACAAGTATTGCCAACGGCTAAAACAGTTACGTATCGTCTAGATATTAAGAGAGTGATAAGCCGGGGCACCGCTATGGGAATTGCGGATGGCGTGATGTCTGTAGACGGTAAAGATATCTATAAAACAAAGGACTTGCGTGTTGGCCTATTCACTTCCACCGAAGGGTTTTAAAAACTTTCTTTACTATTCAGCTACAAAGCCAATTTTAGAATGAGTACCATCACAGAATGGCCGATTAGCACTTTTTTCACATCGACATAAACCGCCTACTTTTCGAAAAATTTTCTGACCCCTTGCGTCTTGAATGCACACATCACCTCGAAATATTAATGGCCCATTAGCTTGCACTTTAATAGATAAAAGTCCTTGGTTATTTCGTTCTTCTTCAGACTCAGGAGGCGTAACAAAAACTGCAGACTCTTCAAAACCTGCCTTTTTATGCTGCCCATCGCAGTACGGCTTGTTATTTGACTGACCACACCTACATAAATAAAGCTCTTCAGTCTTTTCTATTAAATCACCATCTGCATTTAGTAATTCTAATGTGCCAGTTATATGCAGCGGCCCATTTTCAATGGGAGTGATAACGTTATCTTTACTCATCAACTAATCCTTTAAACTTTTAGATACGATTTCAAATACATCTTTTGATAACGTTTTATGTTTTGCAATGACCTCTAACTGCTGGCGCATTTTATCACCACAAGGATTAGCATATTTTCTCCAACGCATAAGTGTTCGCACTAAACGAGAAGCAATCTGTGGATTAGTATCATTAAGCTGTATGACTTGCTCTGCTACAAATTCATATCCACTGCCATCAGGGTTATGAAAATGATATGCATTCTGACCAGCAAATACACCAATTAGAGAACGTACTTTATTGGGGTTGCTCATCGTGAACAAAGGGTGCTGCATAAGTGACTTTACATTCTCTAACGTATTGCACACTTTAGAACGTGCCTGCATAGCAAACCATTTGTCCATTACCAGGCCATCATGTTGCCACTTCTTTTCAAAGGCACTTAATACATGCTCACGCTCTTCTGACTCGGTATGAATCAGAGCATTTATTGCACCCATTTGCTCTGTCATATTATTAGCTGACTCATACTGTTGCAAAGCAATTTCCCTATACTCAGCTTTTTCTAAGTTACAAAGAATTTGCAAACAAACATTAATAAGTCTTCTACGCGCCATTTCCTGTGAGTTATAACTGTACTCAGCATTACTGCGAATATTAACTGATAGCCTAGATAGCAAATCAACTTCCAAGCATTTCGCAATATCATATATTAGCTTATCGCTTGCATTGACACAGGCTCGCATATCAACAGTATCGATATGTTGCTCTAAATCTTTTTCATTCGGCAGTATTAATAGTTCTGCTAATAAACTTTGATCTAATGATGGAGAATTTATAGAGTGCTCAAGCGCTTGTTGCAACACCTGCAAAGAATCTTGACCATCGCCAGATATGTTTTCTAGTAGCACATTTACAGCTAAACGATTTCCAGCATTCCAGCGATTAAACGAATCTGGTGAATGCTTTAACAAAAATGCTAACTGCTCATTACTATAATCATACTGAAGCTGAACCGGTGCTGAAAACTCCTGTAGTAAATCTGGCACAGGTTTTGAATTAATATTTTGGAACTTAAAAGTTTGTTGACGTTGAGTTAAATTCAATACTTGAGATTCAACGAGACTTTCACCACTCTCACTTAGCAATGATGTCTTAAGTGGAATTACAAAGGGTTGTTTATCACTACTTTCAGGTGTTGACGGACAGCTTTGTTCACATTCAATTTCATAGGTTTTGGTTGCTGAATCCCAATTATCTTTCACCTTAACCTGTGGAGTGCCTGCCTGTGAATACCAATGCTTAAATTCACTTAGATCTGCGCCATTGGCATCTGCCATGGCGGCAGCAAAATCATCAGTAGTGACTGCTTGACCATCATGGCGTTGGAAATATAAATCCATGCCTTTTCGAAAACCTTCCACACCAAACATCGTCTGGTACATTCGTACCACCTCTGCACCTTTTTCGTAAACTGTTAACGTGTAGAAGTTACTAATTTCCATAAAGGAGGCCGGGCGAATTGGATGGGCCATCGGGCTTGCATCTTCAGCAAATTGATAAGCTCGCAAAGAACGCACGTCATCGATTCGTTTGACAGCACGAGAAGTTACATCTGAAGTAAATTCTTGATCGCGAAATACTGTTAGACCTTCTTTTAAACTTAATTGAAACCAATCACGACAGGTAACTCTATTACCGGTCCAATTATGGAAATATTCATGTGCTACTACAGCTTCTATATGCATGAATTCTGCATCAGTAGAAGTATCTGGTCTGGCTAAAACACAACTAGAGTTAAAAATATTTAAGCCTTTGTTCTCCATTGCACCCATATTGAAATCATCAACAGCAACAATCATGTATATATCTAAATCACACTCTAGACCAAAGCGTTGTTCATCCCACTGCATAGCTTTTTTCAAAGAACTCAATGCATGCTCACACTTATCAGCGTTATGCTCCTCTGTATAAATTCGCAAGACAATATCTTTACCGGACGTTGTGCGATGAGAACCTTCTAAAAACACTAAGTCACCAGCGACCAATGCAAACAAATAACCAGGCTTTAAAAACGGATCTTCCCAAATAGCATAGTGCTGCCCATCCTCACCCTCTCCGACACATAAGCCTTCTTCTTTAAGATTGCCATTAGATAGCAATACTGGGTAACGATTCTTATCCGCTTGAATACGCACCGTGAACCTAGACATGACATCTGGGCGATCAAGAAAATAAGTTATTTTACGAAAACCCTGAGCCTCACACTGAGTGCAGAAATTACCACTAGACTTATATAAGCCTTCGAGAGATGTATTTGTCTGTGGTGTGATATGGGTTTGTATCACTAATGAAAATTGCTTAGGAACGCTAGGTATCAGCAACGCTTCATCTGATACGCTGTATTGATCCATCCTCAACCGCACTCCATCAAGCTCTATATACTGTATTTCTTGATCTTCCCCATGCAAATCCAATGTTGGATTAGCAATACCCGTATCAGGGTTGCGCCGCATCTGCATGCGAGAGGTCACTATGGTTACTTCTTCACCCAATTCAAAATCAAGATACACTTGATCAATGTAGAATTCTGGTGGTGTATAGTCTTTTAGATATACCGCTTGTGGTTGTCCTTCTTTCATAATGCTAACCCTAACTCATTAGAATCACTTTTGTTAAGTACTGTTTTCAATCAATTTAAAATTGTCATATGGGAACCAATATGCCAGAACAAATAACAAACATTGCTGGATATCAATTCTCTGAAATTGATGACGTGACAAATGTTTTTGAAATGGCTCAAGCAATTTGCAGCGAAACACACATAAAAGGCAATATTTTTATTAGCCCTGAAGGCATCAACCTTGGTTTAGCAAGCACTCAAAGTGATATTGAGTATTTTTTAGAAAAACTCGACAACTTGTGTGGATTGAATAATTTATTACTTAACACCACTTATTCAGACTATATCCCTTTTAAAAGACTATTAATCAAAGTCCGAAATGAATTAGTTCCCACTAAACCACTACCCAGCGATCATCCCAGTGCACATGCAGGTTCACTCGAAGCGAAGCCATTATTAAATAATATCGATCGCATTAATAATAATGCACAGTACATCAGCAATGACGAGCTAAAAAAATGGTTAGATGATGGAAAAGACATTACGCTACTGGATATGCGCAATGAATTTGAAGTTGATCTTGGTTCATTTGAAAACGCTACACACCTTAAAATAAGAAATTTTAGAGATATCATTCAACTTAAATCAAAAATTAACGAGCTCCCCAAAGATAAGCCACTTGTTACTTTTTGCACAGGTGGAATTCGCTGCGAAAAAGGTGCAAACATATTAGCGCAAAATGGTTTTGATCAAGTCTTTCAGCTTGAAGGCGGAATCATTAAATATATTGAGAAATATAAAAATACACATTGGCGTGGTGAATGTTTCGTATTTGATGATCGTGTCTGTTTAAACTCTGATTTAAAACCTAGCGACACCAAAATTTGCCGGCATTGCCAAATTGTAATAGCAGATACTGATAACGAATACTGTGATGATTGCGCTCATCTCGCTTAACTTCGCATCAACAATCAACTACAACTAACACCACTCCGAACAATGAAACTCGTCGATATAGGATTTAACTTCACCAGTAGTGCATTTCGCAAAGATGCAGATGAAGTGATACAGCGCGCCAAACAAGCAGGTGTAGCACATTTCGTTATCACCGGTTCGGATATTGAAGAAAGTGAACAAGCAGCTGAGCTTGCCTCAAAATATTCAGGTATGGTTTCAACTGCTGGCGTTCACCCACACCTAGCAAAAAATTGGCAAATAGATAGTTACGATAGATTAAAAAAACTAACAGAATGCAAGCAAGTAGTAGCTATTGGTGAAGCTGGCTTAGATTATAATCGCAACTATTCAACACCTGAGCAGCAACGCACCGCATTTGAAGCGCAACTTGAATTAGCCGTTGAACTTGAACTGCCTATATTTTTACATGAGCGCGACGCACATGAAGACTTTGCAAAGATATTAGCCACATATAGAAATAAATTAACTAAAGTGGTTGTGCATTGTTTTACAGGCAGCAATAAAGAACTCAATACCTACATAAGTTTAGACTGCCATATTGGTATTACCGGTTGGATTTGTGATGAGCGTCGCGGCTTTCATTTACACGACTCCATAAAAAACATACCTGCAAACAGACTAATGATAGAGACGGATGCCCCCTATTTATTACCCAGAGATCTGCCGAAAGACCTATATCCCAAACCTGATGGTAGACGCAATGAACCTGCTTACTTGCCCCATATTCTCTCTACTGTTGCCAAATGTCGTAACGTTAGTATGGAACAAACCGCTCAAGAAACGACTCAAACAGCCAAAGAATTCTTCTCTATTTGCTAAACAAATACGCTAATACCCATAATAAAGAAGACTTTCATTCATAAACCTTTAAATGGTATAAAATTACTATGACAATCCAAGCTAACATTGAAGCAAAAATTACGGACGCACTACGCCCTGAATATTTAGAAGTCGCCAATGAAAGTCATATGCATAATGTGCCACCTGACTCTGAATCACACTTCAAAGTTACTGTAGTAACTACAGAATTTGACGGCAAAATGTTAGTTGCAAGACATCGAATACTTAATCAATTATTGAAAGAAGAACTTGACGGGCCTGTGCATGCTTTATCGCTAAACACACTTACACCCAAAGAATGGCAAGAAAAGAATGGTGAAGTAAGGAAATCACCACCCTGTCTTGGTGGCTCAAAAAGCTAAAGTATAGTAACTATAAAATAGTTTCTAACTTTTATACTTCTAATATATATTTTTAGGCTTACGCTATGAGTGAGGCTAATGCTTCCTCAATTGTTGCCTCCATAACAGGATAGGCAAACGTCGCATGAAAACTATAACGCTCTTTTAATTTCTCAAATTGATGTAAGTACTCTTCTTCGTAAAATACAATCAATTTAATATCCAAATTACGCTGCGCAATTGCAATTAATGACTCCAAGCTACTGGTTCGATCTCTAAAATCTGATTGGTAATTAAACTCTGCTACTACAATAGATGGCTTAACTTTCTTAAGTGCAGTTAACGCTTTTCGCATGCTGTACACCACAATCGGCTGATAACCAAATTTCTTATAGAGTGGACTAAAATCTGGGTAGCCACCTAACTCTACAATAGACAATAAAGATTTATCCTCAGCCATACGGATAAGCACAAATGTTAGTAATGTTTAATTTCAAGTTGGGTGTTTTCAAGTCTGCGAATGTCACCATAATGCATTTTAAATTCACCTTGACGCTTATCTTCAAAGTAATGCAATAAACTCTCACGAATTACCGGAAAGGCTAAATTATCCCAAGGTATTTCTGCTTCATTCATCAATGCAACTTCTAAACTTTCAATTCCAGGACTTGCCTTTCCTGCCACTAAATCTGCACGAAACATAATATATACTTGGCTGATGTGCGGCAGATTATAGATTGTATACAAACTCATATTAGCCACTTCAGCTGTCGCTTCTTCTTGAGTTTCACGCGCTGCTGCTGCGTGCACGGTCTCCTCATTCTCCATAAAGCCTGCTGGTAATGTCCACTTTCCATGACGTGGTTCAATTGCGCGCTTACACATTAGTATTTTGCCCTGCCACTCTGCAATGCAACCCACCACCATTTTAGGATTATGATAAAAAATCTCTTCGCAAGAAGAACATACAAAACGCAGACGGTTATCGTCTTTGGGAATGGAGTGCGTGATATCTGCTGAACCGCAGCTACTACAAAATTTCAAAATAATTCCTAATGTCTGTGCTGGATTTCAACCATAACAGAATCAGAATAAATGGTTAAGGAATGAGAAAATGTTGTATTAGTTGACTGATAATGAGTAACTTTCGAACTAAACTAACTTGGAATTTTTTATCCTGGTATTTCTGCCATTGTGGCAACAGTAGCATCCACTACAATTACTTCATCTAGGTTCTCAGACTTACCAAAATAATAGCCTTGACCATAATCAACACCAATTTCTTTTAATGAATTACAGATTTCTTCATTTTCAACATATTCAGCTATAGTTTTCATTTTCATAACCTGACCAACATCATTAATAGCTTTAACCATTGCGTAATTGACTGGCTCTAAATGAATGCCTTTTACAAACATTCCATCAATTTTCAATATATCCACAGGCAAGTCTTTTAAATACGCAAAAGATGAATGCCCGCTACCAAAATCATCTAGCGCAAACTTACAACCATATTTTTTAATTGTATCTATAAAATCACGCGCTTTAGATATATTTTTGATTGCAGCATTTTCAGTTACTTCAAAGCTAATTTTTTCTAGTGGGATTTTAGAATCTTGTAGCTTTTCTTTCAAAAATATCAAGAAATTTGGGTCGCCAATAGATGCGCCTGATAAATTTATCGAACAAAGACTTAATTCATTAAGATGATCTGGATGTTTGACTAGCCAATCAAAAACCGCATTCACCACCCAATTATCCACTCGAGTAGCCATATCAAATTGTTCTGCAGCATTTAATAACTCAACAGGAGACATTACCTGTCCCGATTCATCTAATACACGTAAAAGGACTTCATAATGCAAGCCTTTATCACAATCATCTTGCAAAGGCATGATTGGTTGAAAATGTAGTTGAAATCGGTCCGAGCGCAACGCATCTTCCAACTGCAATACCCAATGCATTTCATCATGGCGACGGATCACGGTTGAATCGTGAGGCCGGTACTCATGTATACGGCCACGGCCACCATCTTTTGCTGCAGACAATGAAACATCTGCAGTTCCAAGTATTTCACTCACGCTTTTCTCTGGTGAAATAGGCACTAGTGCCATACTTAAATTAATATCAAAAACTTTACCAGTCCATTCAAAGTGAAAGTTTTGTACTGCTTGCAATAATGTTTCTGCAACTTTCCTTGCTTCATCACCTGAGCAATTAGTCATGATGAGGGCAAACTCATCACCGCCCATGCGCGCGAAAGTGTCTTTTTCTGTTATATATGGTTTTAAATGCTCAGATACTTGCCTAAGCAACTCATCTCCAGCCTCATGGCCACATGTATCATTAACCACCTTAAACCGATCTAAATCAAAATAACAAAATGTATTTTCAGTTGGATCAACACTCAATGATTGTAATAAATCTTCCAATCTCTGTTGCATCTCATATCTATTAAGCAATCCAGTGAGCGGATCATGCAGAGCTTGGTGTTCAATCTTGGCACTAAGTGCAAAGTTTTCGGTAACATCCCAACAAACACCTACAACACTGACCACTATGCCTTGACTATTTTTTGTCGCTTCACCACGATTGATAATTACACGTGTTTCACCATCGGGACGTAAAATTCTAAACTTGGTATCAAACTTACCACCCTCTTGATAGTATCTTCTCCCAATTTCAAGTTGCTCTTCTCGATCTTCTGGCAATATGTACTCTAAAAAATCTCTTTGTCTGCCTGAGAAGTCTCCAGGATTGATTCCAAAAAGAACATGCATAGTGTCATCCCATGCAATGCGGTTGGACATTAAATCCCAGCTCCAAATACCAACTTGTGCGGCTTGTAATGCCATGTTGTGACGCTCGATGGCAATACGCAAACGTTTAACATTGGTCGTATCCGGGCTTGGTGGTTGAA
>JBGCDX010000022.1:0-3501 GCA_045105815.1 Gammaproteobacteria bacterium | reverse complement strand
TGAAGAACGCAAGCAAATTGAGCAAGAAATGCAAAAACAAGCTTTAGAGGCATTAAAATCTAATAAGTTTGAAAATATTGATGCGCATCGATTTGGAATTGCTTTATTTGATGCAGAGTGGCATCAAGGAGTGATTGGGATTGTTGCGGCGCGACTGAAAGAAAAATTTAACCGACCGGTAATTGTTTTTGCTCAAGCTAATGAAGCTGAATTAAAAGGTTCAGGACGTTCTATACCTGGTTTACATATTCGTGATGCAATCGACTTGCTAGCCACACGACATCCAGACTTGATTAAGACTTTTGGTGGACATGCTATGGCGGCAGGGCTGTCTATTCCAAAAGAAAATTTTGAAGCGTTTGCTGCGGTGTTTGATCAAGTTATTGAAGAGCTGGTCACGCCAGAACAATTAGAAGCAATATTACTTTCAGATGGTGAGCTTAAAGATAATGAATTGAATCTAGATATTGCAGAATTATTATTTCGTGCTGGACCGTGGGGTCAAGGCTTTCCAGAACCTATTTTTGATGGTGTGTTTAAAGTGAATGATTATCGAATAGTGGGTAAGCATCACTTGAAACTAAACTTAACCCCATCAAATGGTAGGCAGAAGATAGATGCTATTGCTTTTAATATAGAAAAGCATCAATGGAATGAGGCATCTGGTGAAGTGCATATAGCCTATCAACTGGCCATAAATGAGTTTCGTGGCGTTCGTTCTGCACAACTTATCGTTCAATACTTAGCATCTATTTAAGGTTAAGTATTTGCTAATTAGAATAAGATTTGCGTTATTATACGTGCGCAAATATGGATACTTAAGAATTTAGAACTGAATATGGAAACTAACCCACTACAAAATTTAATCGAAGATCTGAAAACACGTTCGTCTAGCCTTCGGGGGTATCTTTGACTACGAAAATAAGTGCGAGCGACTCGATGAAGTAAATCGGGAATTAGAAGACCCTGATATTTGGAATCAGCCAGAGCTTGCTCAAAAGCTTGGTAAAGAACGTTCTAGCTTAGAAATTATCGTAAAGACTATAGATGACGTTGAAGGTGGAGTCACAGAGGCTAGTGAATTACTAGAATTAGCGTCTGAAGAAGAAGATGAAGATACACTTAAGGTTATCGATCAAGATTTAAAACAACTTGATGCACGCGTAGGGGTGCTTGAGTTTCGTCGTATGTTTTCAGGTGAAATGGACCCCAATAATGCATTCCTCGATGTACAATCTGGATCTGGTGGTACAGAAGCACAAGATTGGGCTGAAATGCTATTGCGTATGTTTCTTAGGTGGGGAGAACGTAAGGGTTTTAAAACAGAACTAATCGAAGTTTCTCCTGGTGAAGTTGCGGGTATTAAAAGTGCAACGATTAAATTTGAAGGTGACTATGCTTTTGGGTGGTTGCGCACTGAGACAGGTGTACATCGCTTGGTACGAAAATCACCTTTTGATTCGGGTAGTCGAAGACATACTTCGTTTGCCGCAGTGTTTGTGTCACCCGAAATTGATGATGATATTGAAATAGATATTAATCCAGCCGACTTGAGGATAGATGTGTATCGCGCCAGTGGAGCAGGTGGGCAACATGTTAATAAAACAGAGTCTGCAGTGCGGATTACACATGTTCCTACGGGCGATGTGACATAATGCCAGAATGATAGATCAAAACATAAAAATAAAGATGTAGCGATGAAGCAACTTAAGGCGAAGTTGTATGAGTTGGAAATTCAAAAACGTCAAGGTGAGCAACAAGCTGTAGAAGATAGTAAGGCGGATATAGGCTGGGGTAGTCAAATTCGTTCATATGTATTAGATCAATCCCGAATTAAAGATCTACGTACATCGGTTGAAACTGGAAATACACAAGCTGTTTTGGATGGAGATCTAGATCAGTTTATTGAAGCAAGTCTTAAAAGTGGCTTATAAATAATAAGTGAATAATAAAAAAACCATTATGTCTGAAGAAAATACAACACAAGAAAAAGATCAAAGCGAAGACGAGAATAAACTTATCGCTGAGCGACGTAAAAAATTAAACTTATTGCGCGAAAATAACAATGCCTTTCCTAATAGTTTTCGTAGAGATAGTTATGCGCAAGATTTACAAGATGAGTTTGGTGATAAAACAAAAGAAGATCTTGTTGAATTAAACAAGCAAGCCAAAATTGCAGGGCGTGTAATGGCGAAGCGCGGACCATTCTTTGTTTTGCAAGACATGACGGGAAAGATTCAAGCGTATGTTGATCGTAAAGGTTTGGATAAAGCGCAAGTTAAAGATATAGATACCTGGGACATTGGTGACATTATAGGAGTTGAGGGAGCGATTAATAAATCAGGAAAGGGTGATCTGTATGTAAAAATGGAGGTAGTGACTTTATTAACCAAGTCACTTCGACCATTGCCTGAAAAATTTCATGGCTTAACCGATCAAGAACAACGTTATCGTAAACGCTATGTCGATTTAATAATGAATGAAGAGTCTCGCAAAGTGTTCAATGCGCGGACTAAAATTATACAGTATTTAAGAGAGTTTTTATCAGCTCGCAGATTTGTAGAAGTGGAAACACCGATGATGCAAGTCATACCGGGTGGCGCAACGGCTAGACCTTTTGAGACGCATCATAATGCTTTGGATATACCACTTTATATGCGTGTTGCACCTGAGCTGTATTTAAAGAGGTTAGTGGTAGGTGGGGTGGAGCGCGTATTTGAAATCAATCGTAATTTTCGTAACGAAGGCCTGTCAACACGTCACAACCCAGAATTCACCATGCTTGAGTTTTATCAAGCGTATGCGGATTATCATGATCTAATGGACTTAACGGAAGAAATGTTAAGAGGTGTATGTAACGAAGTGTTAAGTACTACCTCAGTTGAATATGGTGAAGAAACTTATGACTTCAGTAAGCCGTTTACTAGAATGAGTGTTAAAGAATCTATTCTTCACTTCAATTCAAAACTATCATCGGATGATATCGATAATATTGGTAATGCCAAGATAGTAGCTGAACAGTTAGGCATTCATCTAAAAGATAGTTATGGCTTAGGAAAAATTCAAATTGAAATATTTGAAAAAACAGTTGAAGAAAATCTTAAAGATCCAACCTTTATTACAGCATACCCAACAGAAGTTTCTCCGTTAGCGAGGAGAAATAACGAAGATCCATTTGTAACGGATCGTTTTGAGTTTTTTGTAGGAGGGAGAGAGCTTGCTAATGGTTTCTCAGAGCTAAATGACTCAGAAGATCAAGCAGAACGCTTCAAAGCTCAAGTTGCGGAAAAAGATGCAGGTGATAATGAAGCTATGCATTTTGATGAAGACTATATTCAGGCCTTAGAATATGGTTTGCCGCCGACGGCAGGCGAGGGAATAGGTATTGACCGATTAGTAATGCTTTTTACAAACTCACATACAATCCGAGATGTTATTTTGTTTCCCCATATGCGACCTCGTTAGACTGCAAATTATGCAACTATTTTACTAAGATTCTAT
>JBGCDX010000021.1:0-5750 GCA_045105815.1 Gammaproteobacteria bacterium | reverse complement strand
CAAGTATTAGGACTATTTGGTGATGTCATTGGTAAAAATAAAATTGTAGTTACCTATCACGATTATGAGGCTGATGATGATGACTTTGGTCCAGACGATTACGGCGATGAGCTTAATATCTTATGGGGCAAACCTAATATGTTTGGTGTTAACGGTTTGTTAGGCGCAATTAAGTATGCCGATTATGATGCTGACGATTTTGGTGTAGATACTAAAAAAGCATGGCTGCTTTTGCAATATAGGTACAAGTAATACTATCAGGTCTTATTATAAGGATGATTCACTAACTATCTGGCTCTGATCTAGCTAGAAGTATTAGAGGGAAGTAACGTACTCTGCTTCCCTTTTGTTTTCATTTAATTAATGTTCAATGGTGAAGTTTATTCGAGCTGTAAGTCAATATTTTCAGCTAGTAATTCTTGCTTGAGATTCTCTAGATTACGCTCAAGTAAAGGCATGGTATCTTTTTTGAATTTACCTATTTTCTCTTCGAATTGATTGGCTATATAAATAGTATCGTTTGTTGGTCCTCTTTTACTTAATTTTTCTATTACTAGGTCTGCATACTTATAGAAATTTGTAACACCAGCTAAAATTTTAGGCGGCGTTGTGATTAAAGCGGGTGATTTTTTTAATGATTCCCAAACAATATATTCAGGATGGTTAGCCCACTGGTCATGTCGATGATATCCTTTTAATCCTTTCTGATAATTATTAATGATCTCTTCATATACATCTATATTTTGCTTGAGTTCATTATGCAGTGAAGTACGCACATAATAACTGTCACGGTCCGCACGAACTGCTTCAAATTGGATAGCCGTCTCAAGCGCAGCATGCGCCGCCAGATACACGCCTAATACAGTAGAAAAAACGACAAAAAAGTTTCCTATCCAAAATTCCCAATTAGCTTTGCCAATATGAGCTTTAGTTTTAGTAAAGATTCTTCTAGGCGAGAGAAAAGCAATAAACGACATATATCCTCCTGTGAATGTAAGGGTATTTTATATCCAAATACAGATTTTTGGTTACACTTTAATCAATATCTACCATGTTTTAATACGACGAACTGTAAGTTATAGTCTGGCTGCGGCCTGTGTCAGTGCCCATGTGACGAAATACTGTGAACTCCGCCAGGCCCGGAAGGGAGCAACGGTAACAGTTGCTTCGGGTGCAAAGGGATTGCTGGCGCAGGTCGCACTAATATAGAAGTGAATTTCATACCTTTAGATTCAATTTAATACGAATTCAAATCATTATTATATGAGTTATCAAGCATTAGCGCGTAAATGGCGACCTAAAAATTTTACGGAAGTGGTCGGCCAGGGACATGTGGTAAAAGCGCTTGCCAATGCATTAGATCAAGAAAGAACTCACCATGCTTATTTATTTACCGGTACACGAGGAGTAGGTAAAACGACTTTAGCTCGTATATTTGCAAAGTGCTTAAATTGTGAGCAAGGCATGACTTCGACTCCATGTGGTACATGTGCGGCATGTGAAGAAATTGATACCGGTAGGTTTATTGACTTGATTGAGGTTGATGCAGCGTCACGCACTAAGGTTGAAGATACACGAGAGTTGCTCGATAACGTTCAATATAGTCCTACTCGCGGACGTTTTAAGGTTTATTTAATTGATGAAGTTCATATGTTGTCTGGGCATAGTTTTAATGCCTTGTTAAAAACATTAGAAGAGCCACCTCCACATGTTAAATTTTTGTTAGCAACAACTGATCCTCAAAAACTACCAATCACGGTTTTATCGCGTTGTTTGCAATTCAATCTCAAACGCCTCTCTGATGACGCAATATCAATGCAACTCGAGAAATTGTTAAAAGCAGAAGACATTAGATATGAAAAAACCGCTTTATATGCGTTAGCACGTTCCGCTGATGGGAGTATGCGTGATGCGCTCAGTTTGCTAGATCAAGCGATAGCGTATAGCGATGGTAATGTGACCGATGTAGCTATACATGAGATGTTGGGCACAGTGCCAAGAGAGTATCTGCATAAGTTGATGCAAGCGTTAGCGAATACAGATGCAGAAACTGTCATGCAGTCAACACAAGAACTAGCTCAGCTTTCTGCAGATTTTAATGGGTTATTTGCCGATATTATTGAAGTATTACATCAAGTGGCACTATCTCAAGCAGTACCGAGCATGCTGGATACTTTAGAGATTGATGCTGACCTTATTAAGGAACTTACGAATAGTTTTAGTCCAGAAGATGTTCAGTTGTACTATCAAATTGCGCTAATTGGTAAGCGAGATTTATACTTATCTACATCACCACAAAGTGCGTTAGAAATGACATTGTTGCGAATGCTTTCATTTAAGCCAGCAAGTGGTGGTTCGATCGAGAAGGCACCAATTGTTAAGCCATCAGCTAAGAAATCTATACCATCTAAGTCTGTGCAATCTAAACCCGTTCAAGATGACTCAGTAGAAAAAAATAGCGAAATGCCAGCTGTAAAAAATACAAATAATAAACAAGTTAAGCATTCTGGATCTATGGATGGATTAAGTACTAACCCAAAAGAATGGTCTAAGCTGATAGATCAACTTGGCTTACAAGGGGTCTCATACTCCTTGGCTTCAAATTGTAGTATTGAATCGATTGAAGATGAAAAAATTATATTGCATTTAAGTAGTCAGCATGAAGGTATTGCCACTAAAGGTGCAAAACAAAGACTTGAAAAAGCACTGCAAGAGTATTTTGGCGTGCAGGTTAATTTAAATATTGATATCTCCTCGGATGCCATTGAAACTCCTGCTAAACAAAAAGATAGAGCTAGAGAGAAGATACAATCTCAAGCAGAAAAAACTGCAGAGTCTGATGAAGCGGTGAAAGCGTTAAAATCACAATTTGGTGCGGAAATTATTGCCGGTACTGTCAAACCCATTAACAACTGAATTCAAGAATAATTAGTGATATATAGGTGAAATTATGAAAGGTGGAATTGGTAACTTGATGAAGCAAGCGCAAAAAATGCAGGAAGATATGCAAAAGGCGCAAGATGAGTTAAAGAATTTAGAAGTGGAAGGTCAAGCTGGTGGCGGAATGGTTAAAGTGACCATGACGGGTAAACATGCTGTTCGTAGAGTTCAAATTGATGATAATTTATTGAAGGATGATAAAGATATGTTAGAGGATCTAATTGCAGCAGCCATGAATGATGCATCTAATAAAGTTGAAGAGTTAACGAAAGATCAAATGTCTGGTTTAACAAGTGGTTTGAATCTCCCTCCAGGTATGAAGCTGCCTTTTTAAGGCTGTATTTGACTAAAAACATATGTCATTTGGTTTTTCAAGTAATGGTTCGCAACCACCAACACTTTTAGATGCTTTGATTGAGTCTTTGAAGTGTTTGCCTGGTGTGGGGCCAAAATCTGCTCAAAGAATGGCATTTCATTTGTTACAGCGTAATCGTGAAGGGGCTAAAAATTTAGCAGATAATCTTAATAAAGCTGTAAAAGAAATAGGGCATTGTAAGAATTGCCGTACCTTTACAGAGCATGATCTGTGCGTTATTTGTAAGGATAGTGGCCGTTTAAGCAAACAAGTTTGTATCGTAGAAAGTCCTGCTGATGTGTTTACTATCGAAAAAAGTACTGACTATAAGGGTATGTATTTTGTTTTGATGGGGCGCCTTTCACCGTTGGATGGTATTGGGCCTAAAGAGCTTGGTTTAGAAATATTGGAAAAACGATTAACAGAGCAAAATATTGAAGAAATGATATTAGCGACTAACTCCACCGTTGAAGGTGAGGTAACCGCGCACGTGCTCAGTGAAATGGCGCACAAGAAAAATATAAAAACTACTCGTTTAGCGCAGGGTGTTCCTGTTGGAGGAGAATTGGAGTTTGTTGATCAAAGCACGATTGCACAAGCCTTTAATAGCCGCAAACATTATTGATAATTTTCTTCTTCGATATTATCCATCATTTTTAAATAAGATTCATAACGTAGCTTGTTGATCTTATTTTCCGCAGCAGCATTCAATACAGCACATTTTGGTTCATGAATATGTTTGCAGTTGTGAAACTTACATTCACTTCTTAGTCTTTCTATTTCAATAAAGCCTTTGCTAATGCTTTCTGCTTCAAGCTTGGGCATTGTAAATTCTCTAACACCAGGAGAGTCAATTAATTCACCCCCTAATGGCAGATCGTATAATGTGGTGGAGCTGGTGGTATGGCGACCTTGCCGGCTTAATTCAGAAATCTCTTGAGTATCAATTTCAAGATTAGGCACTAAAGCATTGATTAATGTAGATTTACCTACTCCTGATTGTCCTACAAAGATGCAGGTTTTATGTTTAAGTAAATCGGTTAATGCATCTAAACTAGTCGTTGAACTATTCTTGCTGGTTGTGACGATAGGATAGGGCAGATTATTATATTTCAACTGTAATGCTTCAATAATGGATGCGTGATTTTCTAGGTCGACTTTGTTTAAGCAGATGACTACCTCTGTAGGTAATTGTTCTGCTGCAACAATGTAATGATCTATTAGTTCCAGTGATGGTTCGGGCTCGACAGCGCATACAATGACTATTGTATCAATGTTTGCGGCTACTGATTTCTTAGAATATTCAGTTTGTCGTATTAACTCATTTTTGCGAGGGATGATTTTTAGGATTTGATCTCTGTCTTGGTCGACTTTGGCGCACTCTACTTGGTCACCACAAACAATATGACTAAATTTTTTAGAAGATATGCAAGTGTGCCGAGTACCTTGGTCATCTTTTACCACTAGATGTGCACCGTGGCGACTTACAACTTTAGCTAAATACTTCTTAATAATAGTTTAGGGATAATTAGTAATCAAAACTTATAAAAAGTTTCATTTAGGTATTTCTGAACGTTGTTGATTTGATCATTAGTCCAGTTTAAGTCCAGGCTAGATTGGCATCTGTTAACCTGATTGCCAAGTGAACCCATAGACATTACGTTTCGGTCATCACGAGTATACAGAACAGACCCGTCTCCGCCTGTCATGGCGGCATGGCAAGCAATACAGTTTTCAGCATGCAAGGTTGCACCATCATCGGCGTGGGCTGTTATTAAAAACATGGTGTTGGTTATAATGACTAGAGATATGGCTATCACTTTGACGGACAAGTGACGTTTTAGCTCGCGTGATGGATATAATATATTTTTATTCATATTGGTATGATATACAAAACTGGTAAGGAAATACTAATGTCTGTGAACCCTGAAAACTTAATATGGATTGATTTGGAAATGACAGGGCTAGAGCCAATGTCAGATCGTATCATTGAAATTGCAACTATAGTTACCAGTAAGCACCTGGAGGAGGTGGCAGTTGGGCCAGTTATTGCTATCCATCAGCCACCTGAGTTGATGTCCGGAATGGATGAATGGAATACCAATCACCATGGTCAGTCCGGCTTAATTGAACGTGTAAGGAAAAGTGAGTTCAACGAGGCGCAAGCTGAAAAAGACACGATTGAATTCTTGCAGCAATATATCCCTGAAAACACATCGCCAATGTGTGGTAATAGCATATGTCAAGACCGACGTTTTTTAGCACAGACCATGCCAGGTCTCGAAGAATTTTTTCATTATCGGAATCTAGATGTGAGCAGCTTTAAAGAGCTTGCGAACCGCTGGTATCCTAAAATTGCAAGAGGCTATAAAAAAGAATCTAAGCATCAAGCTTTAGATGATATTCGTGACTCTATTGATGAGCTTAAATACTATAGACAAAATTTATTCCCACA
>JBGCDX010000020.1:0-17883 GCA_045105815.1 Gammaproteobacteria bacterium | reverse complement strand
AGCTTTTGATGCTGTTAGGCTTGTACTAGAATCTAAACTTTGATGGTTATTAACAGGTTTTTTGTTTGAAATACTCTTAACAGAAGTAGATTTTTCAACCGACGCTTTAGCTGTCTTACCCAGCGACTTGCCAATTTCATCTGCATAGGAATAAGAGGTGACCACGGTTAAAATAGCTATAACAGCGATTGATTGATTTATATTTAACATATTAGACCTTTGTTGTTATATGAATTGCCGATGGCATATTTGAAATGATTGATATAACTGAGTCGCAATGACGCCTACATTGGTTCAATATATTTCGTCATGGTTGATTATTTTGAACTAAGGATGAGGTATTTATATATAAACAGATATCTTATTCCCTAACTAATTGTTTGTAATGAGGTTTTAGTAATATCTCAACAATCAGCTAGATCACCTATAGGACTCCCAATTTCCACAATCCGCATCAATAAAGCCGTCATTATCATCATCCTTGGTGCCAAAAGTTGTGCTATCGCAATCTTCATCTAAGTCATGCGCATCACAAACCTCGAGGTTTCCTCCAAAACGCAGAGGATTATTGTCATCACAATCTCGGCCTAAAGGTTCACCAAGGTCATTCACGCATGTGGCATCTCCGCTGCCATCTCCATCTCTATCTGGAGCAAGTGATTCACAGCTATTATAAATTTCATTGCAACTATCAACAGTGCATGCAAGTCCATCATTACAATTTGGTGGAGTTCCCATTACACAACCTCTCGCATCTGCGCGTGAGTCTGAAGGACTGCAAGTTTCTATACCAGTGCAAAATAGACCGTCACTGCAGTCATTAGGAGTTTCACAGATCTCTGAGCTTGCAATATTTATAGTGCTAGCCAAGGTAAGCATAATAAATATTGGCGTATAATAATTATGTTTAAACATCACTTAACTCCTTCAGCAGATTATTCACAGTGATTCCATCGCTCTGGATCGGCATCATCACAATCATTCCCCACAGGCACCAACCATCTACCTTCATTTGCAGCACGCGTGATTTCATCTGGACACACGTCCATTCGCCTCGCAGGATCACCATGCGTATCACCATCGGCATCTAAATAGTATGGAAGCGTTTGTCCTTCATCTATTCGACCATCGCAATTGTTATCGATACCATCACACGTTTCTGTAGTATTCGGATTAGCATCTCGTCTAGTATCATCACAATCTTCTCCACCAATCCGCCGCCCATATCCACCATATGCATTAGATCGCGAATTATTTATTTTATTTTCTAGATCATTATTTTTTGACTGTTTAACACCCTTCAACTGATCAAACGAATTTATTTTAGTTTGCATGAGCGCGTTAACATTATTTGATGTAGCTGCAACTCCTTTATTAAGTCCCAAGCCTTTTGTAGCAGGCCGTTGTATGCCTGAATCAACCTCTATATTCAATGATTTTGATGGTGTGAGTTCTTTAATTGATGAATTCGCAGACAACATTTTTTCATTTTGATTGTTTTTAGCATCAAAAGACTTATTGGTTGTTAACGTTTTATGTATGCCTGGTTTTTTAGTTTTATTTTTCGCTAATGTATTCTTCTCTGTCTCGATTCCTTGATTGCACTGACTAAGTTGAGATTTTGATAATTTTTTTGTTTGATGGCCATAACTAGTCACTTCCTGACGCTTGTTTTTAGCTAATTGGTTGCAAGACTGCACGCTAGGCACTGGCCAATTTCCTGCAGCAGTACAAACGTTAGGTTTGTTGCACTTCCATCTTATAGACATATTGCTGCCAGCAGGACTATTAGTAGTATTATTAACTGATCCGGCAAATGTGGCGGTATACGTATACACATTCTCTTTATTTAGCTTATTGGTTTGAGGCAACTTATTTTTAGTGACAGGTTTATCAATTTTTTGAATTTTCTTGCCTGCCTCAAATGTTGGCATCTCTAATTTATTGTCAGCATGTACACTAAAAACCAGCACAGCCATAGCAATAATTGAAATGATATGAATAAAACGACTCATTATATTAATCTCATAATTTAAGGATGATTACTAAACACTATATTACTCAGCACAACTTTTTGAAGCATTAACCAAACCCCAGCCATACTCTGAATCTTTACCATGTGGCCCTAAATCTTTAACTTGTTGTTTGAGTTCTTGGTATATTTCTTGGCTATCTTTATTAATAATTGCGGCAGCAGCAGTAATGAAAGGTGCCGCAAAAGAACTTCCAGACAAATATTTGCCTGAACCATTGGGTGACGCCACCCAAATATCCACACCTGGCCCAGAAAAATCGATGTAATCACCTTTAGTTGCTTTATTGAATAAGCGTTGGTTTGCATCGACAGCATTCACTGCAAAAACGCCATCCTGAGCGGCTGGATATAATGGTGGGCCATTTTTACTAAGACTGCCTGCAGCAGAGACAATAGTATGACCATTTACAATAAGATTGCTTAATACTAACTCCAGAATCAAATTTCGAGGCCCACCAAAGCTCAAGTTAATTACCTTTACGTCTTCTCCCGCTAACCAATCTAATGCAGTGATTACTAATTCAGCCGAAGTATCAATTTTATTTTTTTCGCGTAAGCGAAAAATAGACGCGGAGTAAAGCGTAGCATTAGGCAATAAGCCATGAAATTCATCAGAGGTTTCTTTGCCCACTAAAATGCCAGCAATAGCCGTGCCGTGATCAAATGGTGCCGGTTTAACTCCTGCTGTCAAAAAAGATTGATTTATAATCTCTTGAGAGTTTAATGCAGGATGATTTGTTATTTCGGTATCAATTAAACCAAGCTTTACTTTATGACCACAGCTTTTATGTTTATTTGTCCAACCTATTTGCGCTTGGCCATAACGTTTATTGTATGAAGCTAACAACGTATAACGCTGATTTTCATCCACCCATAAATCTGGAATATCTTGTCGAATAGCATTAATAGTATCCGGCACAGATTCACCGTCAGGAATACGCAAGATACTGATAACTATTCCTAGATTTGAATAAAATTTACGTCGCTTAACGGTTATGTTGTATTGTGATAAATATGTGGCGAGCTCAATGGCAGACTCCATATCAGCACTAGCTACCATGGCTTCTTGGGGCTCACGATGTTCACTAGACTTATTTTCAGACTCTTTGATTAATACTTTTGGAGCTTCAGGCAAGCCTTTGCTTATCAAACTTCCATAACTTCGCTCTTTACTAGATGAACTATCAAAAGATTCATAATAGCCATTCTCTCTGCCTTCGCCTGAATTTGACGCGCCATCTGGCCCCAGCCCATTATCATCTCGGTCATTTGAACCTAGAGTTAATGTTTTTCTAGGGTCTGGTTTAGGTGGGTCTATCGTTATGCTTTTTACAAACACTCCTCCAGTAGTTGGAGTGGGCGGATTACAAAAAACAAAAGATGTATTGATATTGCTTAACCATTTATTGTGATTAGTCTGCTCCACGCCTATATAATAGCGTTTAGCTTGAATTCTGGAATCTGAGGGTAAAATTGCAGTAATCCTAGTATTCGACCATTGCAAAATATTTTTTATATCTACGTGTATTCCATTACCACCGATTGCAATTCCTTGAACTTTGCGGTCACCGAAATTTTTACCCGCTATGATTATTTTATCTCCAGATTTATAACAACTTGATTTATCATATCCAGCTATAATGGGTTTTTGCGTGCTGCCTAACCTGCTTTTTTCTTCACCATAAACAGAACTACTAACAAGCAAAGCTATGGCAACTATACATCTAATGACATTATGCTCCACAGCTGACATCAATCTTCTGCTTCAACATGTTCAATCCACGGACTATTTTTCAGAGTCGAGATGGCTGTATCCCGATCTTTAGCCGCAATTCTGTAGACTCCACTTGCACTCGGCCCACTAACAATACTTGCCTCTATAGAATTTAATAATTCTCTAATCTGTGATTCATTGATGGTTTGATCAAAAACAATTTGAATAGTATTTTCTACTTCCGACGTAGATAGTGGTACATAACCATCGTCTATCTTGTTTTCACTAAATAACATATAACTAGTTTGCAAAACGAAAGCAAAAGATGCTGCAACGGCTAGTGGCTTCCACCACGAACTTGTGCTTGCAATAGGCTTTTCATTTTCTTTAGGCAATGAACGCTTTAGTCGCGCCCAGCCCCACTCTGTTGGAGATTCTACTTGTTCATTTTTCACAACGTGTTGTAATTTCTGCAAAAAATCTATTTCTCTTGTAATGTCTGTATCATGTTGCATAGCTTGCTCAATCCTTTTCATATTTTCTGTAGACAATGATCCATTCACATACTCTGGCAACATCATTTCAAGTTCTTTATCCATTAGCTAACTCCCTGCCTGAATAAATTTTTGCAAACATTTCTTTAATGAAACTTTTGCATGATGAATTCTAGACTTAACAGTCCCTACCGGGCATTCAATTACTTCAGCAATTTCATCATATGAATAATCTTTGAAAAATAATAAATGCACAGCTTGTTTATGATCTCCTTTTAATCTTTCTAAACACTTTTGTATAAATTTACTATTTTCTATACCTTGTAAAACCTGTTCCATATTAAATGAATCATCTGCAATATCATTGGCTTCATCTATGTCTACTTCATTTTTCTTACGTTTACGAAACAAATCGATGATTTTGTGATGAGCAATACCTAATAACCATGTCGATACTTTTGATCGCCCTTCAAATCGATGTGCGTTTTTCCACACTTCCATCATCACTTCATTAACTATGTCGGAAGCATCAAAAGAATTGTTCAATTTACTTAATGCAAATCGATAGACGGAGTTCTCATATTTACGATAAAAGGCCTCGAGCGAGGCCTGTTGTTGATTTTTGATGCCTTCTAGAAGCTGGAGATCATCATCAGCCATAATAGAGCTACTGTGGTATGCGTATGGTGCGCAATGGACTCGTTGCTATAATTCGTCCTTGAGTGCCAATTGCGATAACTCTCCAGCGATAACTATAACCCGGCCTCAAATGTTGCCGAGAAATAGGTGAAAGCCCTACTGAATCTTTATCACCATGCACAAGTATCCCTGTAGATCGTGCTTTAGGGTCCTCACTCCAATCTAACTGCACTTCAACATCTTCTAAAGATCGTACGGCCTCTGGATGTTCATTTGCCTCGGTGTATTCATAAATTTCTAACTGGTATGCATTCGCACCATCAATAGCTTGCCAATTGAATTTGGTATCTTTACTTAACACAGCCTTAGGCAAAGGTTTAGATAATTGAATTCTTCCCACGTCTACCGGTTCAATATCTTTATTACTTTTTATGACGACATAGCGTATTACGACCGGTTCAAAACCTGTTTCTGGAGAACGAATATTCAAACGAACTAGATAAGTGCCTGTTGTTTCAGTAGGAAGATAAGGAGATTGCACATAGGCTTCACGCCCTGCACCTAAATAACGTCGTTGCGTATGCAAGGTCGTGAAGAACGCTTCACCTTGCGTACTCGCGGGCGTTGCGATTTCCCAAGCAAGGTCAAATAGACCTACACCGTTATAATTGATGTCTGCTACTGCTGAGATTTTTTCACCAATAGGAATCACACGCACGACTTGATCATTGTCAAATCGTAAATCCACACGCGAGATACTTAATTCACCCCTACTACCACTCACAATCTGAAACTGTACGGTAGCTGTGCCTGGTGCTAGTGCAGTTGATGTATCATTAAAGGTTCGTGTGTATTGAACCACTAATGAACCTTGTTTTTTTGCTGCATAGATTATGCTCTGGGGAATTTGTAAATTCTCTCGAACGGAAAACTGAGCAGTGGTTTGTGCGGGTGACAATATTACATTCGTAGATACTCGACCATTATTCACACCAAGTACGGTAGTATTTGGCAATGTGAATGTGCCCGAATTAGAAAATACTGATACATTGGTGGGCACGTTAAAACCTGTATCCGAAGAATCACCTGTCCAATTAATAATGACAGACGAATTTCTTCCATCTTGAATTTGAGTGCGATTAGCACTGCCGTTAAGTAAACCTATAGCTGAAAAACTTTGTTGACAAAGCAACATTAGTACAAATATAGATAAACCTTGCTTGAATATTTTATACATGAATATTTTTCGCTTCTTTAAGTTATTCATCATTTACATTCCTTGTAAGTTAATAAATAGACGGCTTTTGAATAGCCCAGTTAACATCTACATTAATAAATACCTGATACTGATCATCATCATTTAATGCATTCACTTTGTCATCAATATCGTTATAACTACCTGTTAGACGCAGGTCTATGCCTGGTAACAACCCATCAGCCGCCAAGGCTTTCCAAACCAAACTTCCATAAACATTAGAGTTTTTGAAATCTGTTCTATTAATTGGGTCGTCTTTAGCCTCAAAATCGTTCAAATTAAAATTTAAATCTGCATATAATTTATCTTTAATGATATCGCCACCCAGACCAAGACTATAGGTGTAGTTATTGGTATCAAATTTAGTATCATCCTCGTGGGTAGAATTCAATTGTATGCCTGGCCTAACGCTCATTCTTCCAAACTGTAACGAAGCTCCTAGACCAAAATTCAAGGTTTGCGAATCAGATTGCACATCAGAATGATCCTGTAGTTCAGACCAGCCAACATTCGTACTCCAACCATTAAACCACTTTACCTGGTTGTAATTAAAATTAGCGTTCAAACCAATTCCATGTTGAGTAAGATCGGTTTTAGCCAAAAAGCCACCATTTAATAAATCTGGTTCATCACCTTTTTGACCTTGATCAATATATTCGTAAGATAATCCATATGAAGGTGTACCAAGAAAGCGCCAAAAACTGTTTTCTGTGTAGGCCTCATAGCTATCATAACGTCCGCTCAAATAACCATGACGCGTAATCGCAGTAGAGGCGAAATCATCATCCAAATTGTCTTCTTCGTAAGCGAATGAACTATCCGCTGACCAAGCTCCTTTTGCGAAACCAGCAAACACCCTAGTCATGTCTTTATCATTCGTTAAGTATGTATTGGCTAAAGAACGAAAATCTGGCCCTACGACTAATTTTTCTGCACCCACATTCCAATTAAAGGGGTTTTCGGCTTCATATGAAGGCTGTGGTGAATAACTGATTAAATAATTATAAGCATTATCACTTTCTTTACTAAAACCCTGACCTTCTCCATCAAAATCATAATTAGATTGTGAATATTCACCACGTAAGCGAATAGATTGATTAAATAGTAAAGAATCAGCAGAAAAACTTGACGCATTACCTGCATTGGATTCAGCAAAGCCACCTATATTCGAACCATCTTGAGTGCCTTCGCCTGTTAAATGACTAAAACTAATCGTAAGTTTTTCTGGATCAGTTGAAAAAGGTTGGTAATCCCATACCCCGCCAGTCACTCTATTATCGGAATCATTTATGCCTAAACCATGTCGAAAACCGGTTAAATCACCCGTACGCAAGCTAAATGCTTGAAACCGACTATTAAGAAATGGAAGATCAAAAACACCCGATGCTCCACGCCTATAAAAACCATCATAAATCAAGCTAGTGTGACTCACATTATGATGACCTACATTGAGCTGCGAATTTTCTGTAACATTCAATTGAAGTAAATATTCACCTAAATCAAATTCCTCACCACGTGCTGTATTACGGCTTTGGTGATCGGCTAAAAAATTACTTCCAAAGTATACTGAAGAATTTTCATTGGCCCCTTCAAACTCAAGCCCAATTCCACCTTGGAATCCGTTTGGTTCATCTTCATCTACATTATCAGGATAATCTTCTGCAAAACGATGAAATCCATTTGCTTGTACATTTAATGCAAGGCGCGCTTGTCTAAACGTCGCAGATTGACGCACTTCAAATTTCCATAAACCAATCTCTTCGATACTTCCATCCTCTAAATATTCGACCAGCCTTAACTCATGTTCACCAAAAGCTAATGGTTGTGGAGGTTGGAATATTAACTGATCACCTTCAAAGGTCACTACCTGAGAAATATCAATACTATCTAGTTCAAGCGCAAGGTTTTGATAGACTTCGTCCGGTAAATCAGCCGGGAAATTTAGTCGGATAGGTTCATTAGCAGCACGATAAGAACCTGACTCAGCTGGTACGATTTCTGGCGACCAACTCGCTATAGAATAACCTGCACTGATACAGTAGATCAGTACTAGAAACGCAATATTAGAAGAAGCATTAAGCTTGCTCTCCATCTGTAATCTCCCTTTAACAACAAACCCTTGATTTTTATAACTCTAGTTGAGTACGTACCTTTAGGTCGTCGCCAAAAAGAAACGGGTTCAAATTATTTTTATTATTTGCAGTTTACAATAATTACTAAATTGGTTGTATTAAATTAAATAATTCGCAGATGATAAACTTGAAAATTCCATACTTAAATAGTTATTATTAACAGTTAGTTATAAAGTTATATTAATAAATTAGATTACTATAAAATTTAAAATTATCAGCCCTAACCAACTTTTGGCACGGGCTGATGTTTTTTTAACAACCTGAGGTTACGCAAGCACCCGCTGTAGGAGCACCGGTATTGGGGTCATCTTTATCTTCGTCTGGATAAAATTCGCCACCCGCAGAGATACACTCAACAATAAAGTCATTACAATTTTGGATGCCACTACATGATTTAACTCCACCTGATAAAGTTAAGCTATTGATAGATCCTTGATTGCTAGAAGATTTTGCACAAGCTTTTGAGCTTTGATTTGCTCGCTTGAACAGTTGAATTTTGCCAGAATGAGCCTTTTTAACTTTTTCATCTTGGCTGTATTTTTGCATATGAGAGGATTTAAGTGTCGCCCGTTCCTCTGCATGGGCACAAAACGTTAATGCAGCAAATAAGGCAATAAATATTAATGAGCTTATTCGTAAGATTTTAGATGCTTTGAGTTGTACGATATTCATAACATATTCTCCATATAACTAATTTTTAATGAGATTGTTATGTTGTGTCGTAGGTGCCTCCGGTTTAGTTCAATTTATTTCAGCTTTGAAATGTCCATTTAACCTATAATTTCATAAATAAATATATAATGTTTACTTTAGCGGCTTAAGTTTTCTAATGGTTTAATTTTCTGATTTTGAATCTTATTTTTAAATATGGGTTTTTTCTCTGCAGGTCTTTTACCTGTAGCCAAGCCTTTACAACTACCATTAACGACAATATTTCTTTCAAAGGTATTATTATTTTCTTTAGATTCATTAACACTATTTTCAGCATCAATAGAGATTATTAAAGTATTCATACCCTCTTTAAGTCCAATCGGTATTTTAGCAAATAGCTTGCCACCTGTTGGGTTGGACGAAATAATATGTTGCTTAACAATTGTTCCGTTTATTTGTATGGTGTTTTTAAATTCAGAACTCACTTTTGTACTAGAATTATTCGAAACATGGTAGTCCAAATCGTAGAAACATATGCCATTATTTTTACTCTTCGCATTACTAGCCTCAGCGACTACTGAATTTCCCTGAAATACAACATCATATATAAATGCACTCAATATAAGATCCGGTAATACATTCGTGTGCAAATCACTCGCGGCTTTATGGGCAGGTTTTGCTGCCATAACCCCAGCTTCATTTTCAACAATAGCAGGACTATGCTGCCTTTTGCCGGTAGCTAAACCAGAAGCAACAGATGCTTGTGTAGTTGCCTTACTACCACCTAATTTTTTTATTTTTGAAGCATCCATTTTCTTGATAGTTCGGTGACTATTCGTTTGTTTTGGACTCGTTTTATTAATTTTTGCCACGGCTCCAAAGCCCGGGTTTACAGTGGGAATACAAGTTACGTAGTAATCTACATAATCAGACTTAGCTTCATGCGGCTTACTTATTTCAATACGAAAACTTTGGGTATATTCATTTTCGAGAGTTTGATTAGTCTGAATATCATTAGTAGCAGAACTAGATCCTGCTGGAGGTTCGTAATCCATGGGTACAGAAAATGGAATAGAAGCATTACCCTCATAAGTTTTATCAGCAACCTTTTCATCTACAGCCATGGTTTTTGTGTGTGAAACTAAACCAGTTCCTGAAACGACTTTATATTGGACATCCATAGCCTTATTAGTTTGTATTTGTATATCAAGACTTGCATCAACTGGACACTGAGTTTGCATACCATGGCTTACGCCTTTGAGTTTTGCCTTAACAACCTTAACTTTTTTTCGCTTAGGGGTAACTTTTGCAGCACTACATATAATAGACGTATTAATATCATCTAGCTTTTGCGCCTTAGTTCCATCACTGCAATGCAAAGTGTGTTGTACGCGATGTGTTCGAACCTCCCATATAGTAAACGAGGTGTCCTTCAATTGCTCTAAGGTTACTCCATGTAGAAAAGTTGGATCTCCATCAATTATGTTTCTTAATTCACTATTACATGCTTTGAGCAAATGCTGATGTTGTGTATATGAGCTGCCAAATGATTTCCTTTCCATGCCTTCACTTTCATCAATCTGCCATGTGTGAGTATTAATATTCGTATCACCTACTAGTTTGATATTTGAAGTTTCTAAAAGAGACTCATCGCTACAGGTGCCGCCAAACTCTACTTCATATTCAATTGGGTCAGGGAGCGTTGCAGTACCACTATTTTCACTAACAATTTCGTCATACTCTTGCGTTTCTTCATTAAAAATGGCGGTATAGATTCTTGGGTTATGAAAAACCTGTGAAACATTTGAAGTGGCTGCAAAACTTGTATTCGAATAAAAGTATAGTGATGCAAGAGTTACGAAACATATTGTGCTGTAAATATTCATTACAGCACAATGGTTAAATATACTTAAGTGGGTTTTCATTATTATTCCTTTAATCTTTTAAGTTTTCTCTTTTCAGCAGGTTGCTTGATTACTTTGTGCTGCTTTAACTGCTCTTGCTGTTGCTCAGGCACAACGATGGTTGCATTGGGTACCACTTTTTTCATGGACTGACCGGGTTGCTGCGCTGGAGCATGTGTTCCATGATTAGGTTTATCCACATTCAGGTTTTTATTGGTGTTGTTGTAAATATGCTGATTTACAACCGGCTTGCGACAACTCACCAAAAAACTCTTTGGAGGAAAGTTAAATTTAGCCATATAGTTATCACCAATAATGCTGTAACCAAGAGTGATGGGTTGAGACCGTATGGTGTTGCTCGCCCCTTCAACGGCATAGGTGCCAGTGTTACCACTTGTGCTCGAAAATTGATCCCAGGATAGATCACGTATTTGAAGCACTTTACGTTTTTTGCCCGCCCCGATGTTGACTTCTTGATGTTCAGATTGATAATTATTGTTATAAAAGAACAAAGCACCTTCCACTTCGGTATTTTTAGAAACAATATCAGCCACCATTAATAGTTTTGTGGGACAAATTTCGCCATTACTCATGGTAACTTCATTTTGTGGTACCACTTGCATGTTAAGTGTAGGAGGTAATGGTTGTTGAATATTTGAAGCAGGCGCCTTGGTGCAATTCATCGCATAATGCTCGCCTACACTTTCAAATACAGGATCGGTACCAATTATCTGCATAATACCGGTCTCCTCACCGATAATAATCGGCACATCAAATTCATGTGAGAACATCGCGGTTTTAGATTGACCAGTGTTAACTTCGTATTCATCGCTCCATTGAAAGTCATTACCTGTACTTGGGTGATGCTTATATTTAAAGCGTACTTTGCCATTTTGCTTATCGGTTTGAATTACACCAGAAAGAGTAACTTTACATACGCCTTGTAAAGTTGATTTTTCTATTACAGTGAGGTTGGAATATGTCACCTTTACATCTTGTGTATTTGGTTTAACCGCCCCCGCAGCAGGTTGTTGTGGCCCAGATGACTTTTTACATACTAATGTGAAGTTGGGTTTGTAACTAGGCATGGAGGCGAAACCAGGCGCTATAGCACCCGTTACAACACCGCTACTATTAGCTTCAATTTCAAAGTCTATTTCTCGATTTTCACTGTAAATCTGTTGGTTAGTGTAGCCCTGGCTACGCAAATTATCAGCAAGATTATTACATTGAAACTTGAAAAGTTCAGAATACTGTTCAGGAGTAATCGTCATTTCCCTTGTTGTATCTACCGTATCTGGACGCTGGCCTAGAGGATAACTTGCGGTTTGTGGAGTATCGTTGAATTCGACAAGATTGCCATTTTCACCTTGCCGTATAGTAAGCCAGACTTTCCAACTTTTAATGTTTCCAAACAAAGGTGAATTCATTTCGATATTCACACTTGTAAAGATAACTTCAGAGGATGCATGCGTATACTCAACCCCATTGTTGGTTACGTAGATTTTATCTGAGGCTACTGAAACAAATGCCCATGGACTCCATGATTTATTGAAGTCATTCGCAAATGAATGATTAGGAATTGACATTAATGTTATTAAAAGTATCAGCATTGAACTGTATACATTAAGTGAAAAGAGTATTGTTATATTTTTCATGGCGCTACCTTTTTTGATAGTTATTTTGTTTAATTATCTCTTCTGTCGTAGCCGCTATGCATATTGTTCAATTTTTTTAAATTATAGACTTATCCCACTTTACTGCATGAAGATCGTTAACTATGTTTAAATGTTGAATGCATATTCAAGCTGTAAGGTTTGTTACTTACAAAAAAAGAAAACGCCATATTTTTAGCAAACATGGCGTAGATTTGATGTTATTTGATATTAATTTTACTTATGGAGGACATGTGTGACCAATGCTAGGTATACAAACAGGCCACTCATCATCACCTTTTAATTTTAGCTTTTCTTGTTTACTAGTATTTTTTAGATCTTTTTGAATAGCACTCAAACCAATCGTTTTAAAGGCTTTCACAGATTTTATATATGTCGCAACATTGTTTGTTTCGTTAGACTCAGGAATATCTGAACCAGCATCCGCTCGCAGAACAAACTTGTATTTGCCAGGCATAAAATTTAATTGTTGCCAAAAACTTAATTGGTGACTATAGCTTTGACCTGGCTTTAATGCAGGAACCTTAATCGCAGCCACATTAGGAAACAGTGGATTCTCATAGGCAGCCATACTCGCGTCTTCGGGGCAGTCCTTGGCAACACATTCAATTGTCAACCAACTTACTCTACTAACTGCTTTACCCATGTTTTTAACCACCACTTTGCCGCTTTTCATACCTTCTGCTATGGGAATTAAATCTCCTTGTGCTGGTGCCGCTATAACCTGATTTACACATGCCATTGTCAGCAATATTAATGCAATAGGATTCAATATTTTTACTTTAAACATGATTTTATCTCTCCGTATGAAATTTATTAAAAGAATCATTTAGTTCTATTATGGTTGTCGAGATAACCTTGAGCTGGGTTCAATGTTTATTTAAATATGGATTGTCGAATTTGGAATGTAAAAGATCTTGTTTATATAAATACAAACAGATATTGGGTGCATTACATCCAATATCTGTTGTAGCAGAAATGTTTAACCTTCTGGTATTGGAGTGAAGCTATAATCACATTTATACTGAACATGAAAACGTACTTCTCCACCATCCGGATTACCACCTACCGTCTTTATAATGGCTTTTGGCGTTACTGAAGCATATTTACCATTACTTTGTAGCTGAGCTGGACACTTAATTACCGGGGTGCCACAAACAAACCAATTAACATCCAACCCCCCTACAGCTGCTTCACCTAACTTAGAAAATCCAGATGCGCAATTAGCTGCAAACGGAACGCCTAATGTTTTAATTCCATTAGATGATGGCGATTGCTGAGTGCCAGTGCTGATCCCTATTTCAGGTCTTGATTTAGATTTTTTCAAATCTGCAGCCAAGCCGATAGACATGGCTAACATTGCAGTAATAAATACGATACCTGTAATTGATTTTTTCATGATTGAATCCTTTGTTACATAAGTTATATACAGTCCTATGTCGCTTTATATAGAAATTACGTTCAAATTAATTTGGTATATTCTTAATTAATTTACAAAGAGTTGAGTAGATTGAAGTTATAGACATTAAGAAAACCAAATCTAGATTGAACCATAATCACTCTTGCTACGACTGACTCTCAAAGGACACGTGAAATCTCCCGCTTAGACATGGATGTCTAATTGATACTCCTCCCACCTCGGGCTTCAAGGATGAAGCCCTTTTTTATGCTAGATAAATAATTAGAACCATATTGATACTTGGCTCGACTTATTAACACTAAACAATAGAATTAAATTGAGGAAATTATGATGAGATATTTATTATTACTATTATTGACCTTACCGTTAGTAAGTTATGCAGAATGCGATCCCGATTTGTCATCTGGTGACGAATGTTGGACGAATTGCACGACTAATGATGACATTACTATATGCGATATTATTAAACTTGATACATTTTGGCCAGAATCTGAGACACAAAACAGCAACACATTTCAGGCTAACTCTCAATCGAGCGCTCTTAATAAAATGTTTAAGACTAAAACTTTAAAAGATGGTCGCATTATTAAAGGTCGTTTCATTAACAAGAGAAGAACAAACATCGCGACTAATAATGGTCTTTCCCAAGCAAAAGATTTAAAACCTAATGACAAAGCTGATTTAATGGCCTCGACTATGGGCTTCATCATTGCAGGTGGCGTTGTGCAATGGGAAACACAAAAAACCCTAGTAGCACCACCTAGTCAAACCGGAGTTGGTTCTAGTAATAATCTATGCCGATATACTGACGCACAATTCCGTCCATTTAATAAAGGTGGAATAGCATCTGGAACTTTTCACATTGCAATAAAGCGAGAAGGCACAACTGTTAATACATCTATTCATAGCTTAGAAGCACAAAGTGGTATACCTGTTAACAGTGGATACTATAAGTTTAATCTTGATCTTGCCCAAGGCTGGAATAATATTGAAATCAAGATGGACTATAACAATAAAGTTGATGAGCTAAGTGAAAGCAACAACGCATATAAAGTTAAGCTCTACGTCGATGCTCAATGCGGTGAATCACTTAAATTTAAAAAAGCCAATTCTCGCATTCAAAAGAAGTCAGATATAGTTGAATTAAAAAGAACTGATAAGGGCTATATTGCAAAAAGTAATAATAAAATTAAGTCTAGTTCTGTTCTAAATACTACTAGCAACAGCACAAGCAAAGAGAAAAAATGTAAAGACCCACTTAAAGAGGGTGGCTGGTGTGTAAAAATTGATGAAATTAAAACGCCACCGGGCTGGTAATTGAAACTTAATTAGACATCACTTTAGAAATTAAAGAATCCACGGAAATAAAATACTTCCGTGGATTTCTTATTGAGAACTGCAATACATATTTATCACAATCAACCACCTATATAGGACATTTCAACTTTAGGCATCAAAACAGTTTCTGAGGTTCTTAGCTCAGAATATCGATCCGTTCGTTTTTTCCAAACCGCACTGATAACATCTGTAATATATTCATCATTCGCACCTTCGCGTATTAAATGACGAAGATCTTTACCATGTGATGCAAATAAGCAGGTGTACAGCTTACCTTCGGCAGATAGCCTTGCTCGCGTACAACTTTGACAAAATGGTTGTGTGACTGAAGATATTATTCCTACTTCCCCACCACCATCTTTATAACGCCAGCGTTTCGCGACTTCACCTTGGTAGTTTGCCTCAGCTGGTTCAATCGGTAATGCTTGGTTTATCATTTCTGCAATTTCTTTTGCAGAAAACACATCATTCATTTGCCAGTCGTTAGTGGTTCCTACATCCATGAACTCTATGAAGCGTAATATTTTTCCGCTTGCATGGAAATATTGTGCCATGGGTAAAATTGCCTGTTCATTTACCCCCTTCTTTACTACCATATTTACTTTAACGGGTGACAGGCCAACGGAATCTGCAGTTTCAATGGCTTCTAACACTTTATCTACATTAAATGAGACATCGCTTATTAATTTAAACGTTTTGTTATCTAAAGCATCTAAACTTACCGTGATACGTTGTAAGCCTGCATCTTTAAGATTTTGTGCCATCTTTTGAGTGAGCAGCACGCCATTTGTAGTCAAACTAATATCTTCAATCCCTTCAATATTAGAAAGTTGCTCAATTAATACTGGTATATTTTTACGCAGTAATGGTTCGCCACCGGTTAAGCGTATTTTTTTAACACCAAGGGTCGCAAATACTTTTGATACACGCGTAATTTCTTCAAAGCTAAGTAAGTCATCTCTGCGGAGAAACTGGTAGTCTGAATTGAACACTTCTTTAGGCATGCAATAAGTGCAACGAAAATTGCATCGATCCGTAACCGATATTCTTAGATCACGAATGGGACGTGATAAAGTATCTATGATGTGTGTCTTAGTATCCATGACTCAGCACTTGAATAGGGATTTCTATTTTAACGAATATGAATTTTTTAAGTAATATCAAAGTATTAGACTGAAGAGATAGGAACGTGACGCAATTCAAGGGTATTTGGCTAATTTTGGGCCCAACGATGGCCTTATTAGTGTATTGGCTACTTCCTGATCATTATATCGCCAGCCATGGTGAAAACACTCTTTTAACTCATTCAGCAAAAGCCACGCTGGCACTATTAGTGTGGATGGCCATTTGGTGGTTAGCTGAAGCCACAGATATAACCGTTACCGCTCTTTTGCCTATTGCTCTTTTCCCATTGTTTGATGTAGCCACTATAAAAGAAGCTACCGCTCCATATGCTTCGCACATTATTTTTTTGTTTTTGGGTGGTTTTATTATTGCTATTGCTATTCAGCGTTGGCATTTAGACAAACGCATTGCACTAGGAATATTAACGCGCATTGGTGATTCACCCTCACGTATTGTGGGCGGCTTTATGTTGGCGACTGCATTCTTAAGTGCATTTATTTCCAACACGGCCACCACCGCTATGATGTTACCTATTGGATTAAGTGTTATTGCATTGCTCACCGGCAAAAACGCTATTCACAATGCTTTTGCAACCTGCATTATGTTGAGCATAGCCTATGCAGCAAACATAGGTGGTATTGCTACTGTAATTGGAACTGCACCTAACTTGTTTGTTGCATCATTCATAAAGGATGCTATCGATACACCATTTCAACAAGACATTAGTTTTTTACAATGGGCAAAGATAGGTACACCTACAGCATTAATTTTGTTACCTATTGCATGGTGGTTATTAACCAAGGTGATTTACAAAGTAGATAAAGTTACCTTGCATCATTCCTCTATATCATTAAGAAAGCAGAAGCATGCTTTAGGAAGCATGAGTTATGAAGAGAAATCAGTTTGCTTTATCTTTGTACTTACTATTGTGCTTTGGTTGAGCCGAGCTCTTCTGCAGGAAGTGAGTATTGAAATAAATGAGGTTCTTTATACACCGCTATCAGGTCTTACTGACTCTAGCATAGCTATATTCTCAGCCATCTTATTATTCCTAGTCCCAACCAAATCGAATAACAATGCCTTTATTTTAGAATGGAAAGACTTAAGAGATTTACCCTGGGGAATATTAATTTTACTAGGCGGTGGATTAAGCCTTGCTGCAGCCGTGCAAGCAAATGGTGTGACCGAGTTTATTGGCACGTATGCAACGGCATTAGCTTTCTTGCCACCTTTACTAATATTATTAATAATCATCACTGTAGTGGTCTTTTTAACAGAATTGACTTCTAACACTGCAACTACTGCAACTTTGGTTCCAGTGCTCGCCGCGATTGCCCCTGCGTTAAACCTGCATCCATTTGTATTAGTGATCCCAGCTGCGATCGCCGCCAGTTGTGCATTTATGTTGCCCATTGCCACTCCACCAAATGCGATTGTCTTTGGCTCTGGTCATATTTCTATGAATGAGATGAGAAAATCAGGATTTTGGTTAAATTTAAT
>JBGCDX010000019.1:0-8008 GCA_045105815.1 Gammaproteobacteria bacterium | reverse complement strand
AACTAAACCTTCCAGAGTATCTTGATGAAAAATGGAAGCCACCAGAATATAAATTTAGTCTAACTTCAATTATTTCAAATAAAGACATAGGTCTAGTAGTCCTAATTATTACACTTGGGGTAGCTGCTATAGCGGCATTCCAAATATCCAAAATATTTAGCGCTCTTATAGCTCTTAGTATTCCATTAATTTTAGTGGTATTAATTATTAAAGAAAGAAAGTTATAGAAACAAAATGTCCGCTATTGGCCGAAAGCGGACATTACATCCGCCTCACTTGCTGCATATAAATATTTAGGCAACACGGGCCACACACCAAACATCAACCCTCCCGGCCCCAGCTTTCCTTAAACACTTTGCCACCTCATTCACTGTATTTCCGGTGGTCATTACATCATCTATGATACAAACGTGTTTATTTTTCAAAACCGTTGTACTCTCTTTAGTCGAAAAAGCTCCCTTCACATTTTTATATCGTTGCTTAGCGGGTAATTCCATTTGCAAACTGGTATCACGATTGCGATATACCGAGTCGTAATTAAGCTTAATTCCATATTCTTTACCTACAATACGCGCAACTTCCAACGCCTGATTATAGCCGCGTTGCCGCATACGTTTTTTATGCAATGGCACCGGTATAATCAATTCAGGGGTCTCTAATTGCATACCTTCAATATGTTGCAATAATAATTGAGCCAATAATTTACCTTGGTTAAGCTTTTGGTTAAATTTAAATTGGTAAATGGCATCACGAATAAATCCATCAAACTGAAAAGGGGCTGAGGCAGCATCAAAATATAAATCACGATTCATGCACGCTCCACATGTGCTGGAATTACTATTCGGTAATGGCAGCGCACACCGTTGGCATGCGTATTCCACCCACGGCAGGTTTTGAAAGCATCTTTCACATATATCCATTCCGTTATGCCCAGTATCATTGCAATGCAGACAAACTTTTGGATAAATGATCGCACCTGCTTTTTTAACAGCAGACATTAATGACTGCGCCTTAGTAGTCATTACTTAATACCCATACTTGAGAAGTCATGCTTTTATTGACACCCCTCTGCAAAAGATTAGACTTGCTGGCACTATTATCGTTAACCTTTATGGCAAAGCAAACCTATGCACTCTGAATCTATTCGTAACAACTGGAAAAAACATGAGGTCTTAGACCTGTATCAACTGCCATTCAACGACTTATTATATTTAGCACACCGTGTTTTTCGTGAATTTCATGACCCTAATAAAGTACAAGTTAGCACCTTACTTTCGGTAAAAACCGGATCCTGCTCAGAAGACTGTTCCTACTGTCCGCAAAGTGGCCACTATGATACGGAAATTGAAAAAGAACGTTTGTTATCGCTTGACGAAGTAAAACAAAATGCCGAGGCCGCCAAAGGAGCTGGTGCTTCAAGATTTTGCATGGGTGCCGCTTGGCGCAATCCTTCAGATAAAAACCTAGATCAAGTAATTAAAATGATCGAGGTGGTTAAAGACCTTGGGTTAGAAACTTGTGTAACGGTTGGCATGTTGACTGAGCCCCAAGCACAAAAATTAAAAGTGGCTGGACTGGATTATTACAATCACAACCTAGACACTTCACCTGAATTTTATGGCAGTGTAATAACCACTCGCACTTATCAGGATCGTTTAGATACGCTTGAGCATGTGCGTAATTCCGGTATCAATGTTTGCAGTGGCGGAATTTTAGGCATGGGAGAATCTCGCGAAGATCGTGCAGGATTACTACTACAACTTTCAAACCTGCCTCAACATCCCGAGTCGGTTCCAATTAATATGCTAATCAAAATCAAAGGCACACCCCTTGAACACGTAGATGATCTGGATCCGTTTGAATTCATTCGCACTATTGCGATTGCACGCATCTTAATGCCTAAAACGTATGTGCGTTTATCCGCTGGGCGTGAAGAAATGAATGAGCAAACACAAGCGTTATGCTTTTTCGCTGGCGCTAACTCGATATTTTACGGAGAAACATTATTAACCGCTAAAAATCCTGAGACCGAAAAAGACCGAGCACTATTTAACAAGCTTGGTATTCAAGCAGATAGTGTTAATAATTCAGTTAATGATCCAGGCAACCATGCTCTTCATTCAGAAGTTAATGCTGAGGCTGATACACAGGTTGATGTGGGTCAAACTGCTGCCGTTAATTAAGATCCTGTCTGTCCGATGAGTGATCTAGCAGCCGCGCTAGATAAACTTCGACTCGAAAATCTTTATCGTGGTCGTAAAGTAACTTCCTCAGCGCAACAAGTTGAGCCCATTATCAATGGACAAAAAGTTTTATCTTTTTGTAGTAACGATTATCTGGGCCTTGCCAATCATCCAAACGTTATTAAACGCTTGGCTAGTGCTGTGCAAGAAAGTGGGGTGGGTTCTGGTGCTTCACATTTAATCACAGGTCATCACGAGAGCCATGTCGCTTTAGAAGAAGAACTAGCTGAATTTCTTAGTTGTGAAAAAGTATTACTGTTTTCAACCGGCTATATGGCGAACTTAGGCGTGGTCAGTGCGTTAGCAACACGTAACAGCACTATTTTTGCAGATAAACTAAACCACGCTTCTTTGAACGATGCGGCTTTATTGTCACGTGCGAAATTAAGCCGTTATGCACATCAGGCAACCGATCAGTTGGAAAAGAATATTGCAGCAGAAAAAAAAGCGGGCAAATTCATTTTAACGGATGGTGTATTTAGTATGGATGGCACGATCACTCCATTTAAAACATTACAGTCTATTGCCAAAAAACATAGTGCTACACTAATCGTTGATGATGCGCATGGAATCGGTGTGCTAGGTAAACATGGCAAAGGTTGTACAGAAAATTTATTGTCTGATGACAATATTTTAATTGGCACGCTAGGCAAAGCCTTTGGGACTTTTGGCGCATTCGTTGCAGGCAAACATGAAAACATTGAATGGATCATTCAAAAAGCACATAGCTATATCTATACCACTGCCTTACCGCCCGCTATCGCGGAAGCTACACGCGCTAGCCTTCAACTAATTAAGGCAGAAGCTTGGCGAAGAGAACATTTACAAGAATTAATTCTGCATTTTCAAGATCTATGTAAACAAGCAGGCATTAACGTTTCCACTTCAAACACTCCCATACAACCTATTATTTTAGAGTCGTCAGAAACCACACTAGAAGTAAGTAAGAATCTTTTAAATTCTGGGATACTCGTACCCGCTATACGACCGCCAACGGTTCCTGTGAACACTGCACGATTGAGAATCAGTTTCTCTGCTGAACATACAAAAAAACAAATTAACCAACTACTAATTGCGCTTGAACAATTATTGACATAATTATATTTATATTAATCAATAGGATGTAACGTCAATAAGTTAGCTTGCTTTTACAAGTATTGCTGATTAAAGTGCTTCCCGACTCATAATAACTATAATAATCTCAGGAGGATTTATCATGGGAATGGTAAGTGAATTTAAAGAATTCGTCATGAAGGGCAATATGATGGATATGGCGACCGGTATTATCATCGGTGCAGCAGTATCCGCAGTAGTAGGCTCTCTAGTAGACGACCTAATCATGCCTATCGTTGGTTTATTTACAGGAGGCACTGATTTTAGCAGCCTCGGAATACCACTAGGTGAGGGCGAAGGTGCTGCAATATTTGGTTATGGTTCTTTCATACAAGCATTAATCAACTTCTTAATTATTTCTTTTGTAATTTTCATGATTATTAAAGCCGTTAATAGCATGAAGAAAAAAGAAGAAGAAGCACCATCAGCTCCACCAGAAGACTTGGTTTTGTTACGCGAAATTCGTGACAGTCTAAAAAAATAAGCACGTAAAATTAAGACTGTATAAATAATATTTTCTTAATTCAGATCAAAAAGCCTACGTAATTTATTTTACGTGGGCTTTTTTCATGCCTATTAAGTTTTTACAAATAGCCTAGTGCAGCTAACGAATTTACTTCATTGCCTATAATTAAATGATCTAACACCTTAGTGTCCACTAATAACAATGCCTCGCGTAATATTTGGGTAATTTCTATATCAGACTGACTCGGCTTTGAGTCACCAGATGGATGGTTATGCGCAAGAATAACGGCATTAGCATTATGTTTCAGCGCTTGCTTGACGACCTCTCTAGGATGTACTTCTGCACTATTTAATGTGCCGGTAAACAATTCCTCAAATTTTATCACTCGATTTTTAGTATCTAAAAACAAACAAGCGAATACTTCTTGTTTATAATCTCGCATTCGCATGTGCAAAAATTGCTTTGCATCATCTGGATTAGTGAGCGGTCCTTCACGTTCTAAAGTTTCAGCTAAAAATCTTCGCGACATTTCTAAACAAGCTTGTAGCTGAGTAAATTTTGCAATGCCCAACCCTTTAGCCTGACAAAATGTTTCTAAATCCGCACATAATAATTGGCGTAACCCACCAAAATCCATCAACAGTTCTCGCGCTAAATCCACTGCAGATTTACCTTTAACACCGGTACGTAGAAAAATTGCTAATAGCTCAGCATCTGAAAGCGCGTTTGCGCCTTGATCTAGTAAACGTTCGCGTGGACGCTCCCCTTCAGGCCAATCAGATATTGCCATATATCCCTCATCTAACTCTATTTTCATAAGCCTTTGATATTTATGAAATGAATAAAGACCAAAGGCTTATAAGGCTTGGTTAACTGTGTATGGAATTAAACCATTTTCTTAGACATATTTGGTAAACTAACCCCATGTCTTTAGCCAATAAAAATATTTTACTCGGTGTGAGCGGTGGCATTGCCGCCTATAAAAGTGCCGAACTTGTGCGTGAGTTAGTTCGCGCTAAAGCTCAGGTACGTGTCATCATGACACGCTCGGCAAAAGAATTTATTACCCCACTGACTTTTCAGGCGCTATCAGGAAACCCTGTTTTAACTGATGAATTTGAATATGCTGAAGCGGCAAATGGCATGGACCATATCGCATTAGCTCGCTGGGCAGATGTAATGCTTATTGCACCCGCAAGTGCCAACACACTAGCTAAATTAACTCATGGTGGTGCGGATGATCTTCTCAGTACCACCTGCTTAGCTACCAAAGCTACCATCGCACTAGCACCAGCTATGAATCAAGCCATGTGGGCCAATAGTGCAACACAATACAATGTTGAACTATTAGGTAAACGAGGCTTTGTGTTTTTTGGTCCTGCCGCTGGCTCTCAGGCATGTGGGGATGTAGGTGAAGGACGGATGTTTGAACCACATCAACTAGTGCTCTCATTAAGTAATTTGTTTAATACTGGTGAACTAACGGGTATTAACATTATGGTAACGGCTGGACCTACTCGAGAGCCTATTGATCCTGTGCGTTATCTTAGTAATCGCAGTTCAGGACGCATGGGTTATGCGATTGCTGCAGCGGCTCATGATGCGGGAGCAAACGTCCAGCTTATTACCGGACCAGTTTCCATAGCAGTGCCTGAGGGTGTTGAATGTGTATCTGTTTCTACTGCGCAAGAAATGTTTGATGCCGTGCAAACTGATATTGAAGATAAACAAATTTTTATAAGCTGCGCTGCCGTTGCAGATTATCGCCCGGTTGCTAAACAACCAGAAAAAATTAAAAAATTACACGAAGACTTATCTGTAAAACTTGTGCGCAATCCAGATATTATTGCTGAAGTTGCTAGGCACCAAAATAAGCCTTTTGTTGTAGGTTTTGCAGCTGAAACTCGTGATCTTGAAAAATACGCCAAGCAAAAACTAGAACGTAAACGTTTAGATATGATTGCAGGTAATGATGTTTCTGATACGAACATTGGTTTCGATAGCCCCGAAAATGCTTTAGAAATATTTTGGGCAGGTGGACATTGCTCACTAGAGCGTGATACAAAAACAAAAATAGCGCGACGACTCATTGGTCTAATCGCAGAACGTTACGCAAACACAGATAAGAGAAGCAATGTCACAGTACTCAAAAACGCAAAAGACAGAAGTCAAAATACTCGATAGCCGAATCGGCAAAGAAATCCCGTTACCTACTTATGCGACCATCGGCTCAGCCGGTATGGATTTGCGAGCTTGCTTGGATGAGGCTATATCTATTAAACCTGGTGAAACGGTATTAATTCCAACAGGTATCTCGATCTATATTCAAGATCCAGGGCTTGCTGCAACGATTTTACCCCGTTCAGGGTTAGGCCATAAACATGGCATCGTATTAGGAAATCTAGTCGGACTGATTGATTCTGATTACCAAGGCCCATTAATGGTCTCCCTCTGGAATCGTGGCAATGAAACTTTTAGTATCAATGTGGGTGACCGCATTGCACAACTGGTTATCATTCCCATTGTACAAACAGAATTTGAAATTGTTGATGACTTCACCGCTACAGATCGTGGTGAAGGTGGTTTCGGTCACACTGGTAAAACATAATATTTGCTACATTAGAAGCAACTAAGCCATTTAAATTTTAAAAGATCGCTATACAATTATTTTATGAATATAGATCCTCACATTTTCCGTGCTTATGATATTCGTGGTGTCGTTGAAACCGCATTAAAACCTGAAGTGGTAGCACTGGTTGGACAAGCTCTCGGCACTTTATATCCTAATAGCAAAACCGTTGTAGTTGCACGGGATGGTAGAAACTCCAGCAAACAATTAGTAAACAACCTAAGCCAGGGTTTACAGGCAAGTGGGTGCAAAGTTATAGATATTGGACAGGTGCCAACACCTGTTTTGTATTACGCCACACATAAATTAGGCACAGGCGCAGGAGTGATGGTCACAGGTAGCCATAATCCTCCCGAATATAATGGTCTTAAGATGGTTATGGATGGAAAAACACTGCACGGTGAAGACATTCAAACTATTTATCAATGCATCATAAACAACGAGCTCAAAACAGAAGCAGGCAGTATTCAAGAAGAAGATCTTCTAGATACTTATATTTCTAGAATAGGTTCAGACATCAAACTGGCTCGTCCACTACGTATTGGAATCGATTGTGGCAATGGCGTTGCAGGTCCGGCAGCACTTACACTTTTTGAAAAGCTGGGTTGTGAAATTTTTGATTTGTATTGTGATGTTGATGGAAATTTTCCCAATCACCACCCTAACCCCAGTGATGCGAAGAATTTAGCAGACTTAATTGCATGTGTGCATGAAAATAAATTAGACCTAGGCCTTGCCTTTGATGGTGATGGTGATCGCGTTGGAGTAATAGATAACAAAGGTGGAGTGTTATGGGCAGATCGTCAAATGATGCTTTATGCACGTGATGTACTGTCAAGAAAGCCTGGCTCGAAAATAATTTTTGATGTGAAATCATCAAGAAATTTAGCCACCGTTATAGAAGAAGCTGGTGGTGAGGCTATTATGTGGAAGACAGGTCATTCTTTTATTAAGAACAAAATGGCAGAAACCGGGGCAGAGTTAGCAGGAGAGATGAGTGGACACATCTTTTTCAAAGAACGTTGGTATGGCTTTGATGATGCACTCTATAGTGCAGCTCGTTTGCTTGAAATTGTAGCAAATCAAAGTTTAACTTCTAGTGAATTGTTCTCGACATTACCGAATTCACTTAGTACACCTGAGATTAACGTGCACTTTGATGAAGATGGCGCACAACATGATTTTATGCAGAAATTTTCAACCGCTGTTGATTTGCCAAATGCAGAAATAACTACAATTGATGGCATACGTGCTGACTATGAAAATGGCTGGGGACTTGTACGTGCTTCTAACACCACGCCTTCTTTAGTGATCAGATTTGAAGCCGAAAGTGAAAGTGCAATAGAGAGTATCAAGAATGACTTTCGTGAACAGATGGCTAATACTGACTCAAGTATAAAATTACCCTTTTAAATATTCGCTAATAAATATATAAATTCCAGATGGAACCAAGCAGTGCAGATACAATCGCCAGGGTACTAACGGAAGCTCTACCTTATATTCAGAAATTTTCTGGCAAAACGATTGTTATTAAATATGGTGGCAACGCCATGATTG
>JBGCDX010000018.1:0-43635 GCA_045105815.1 Gammaproteobacteria bacterium | reverse complement strand
CGAACTGCAAACTCACCATGCGTAATGACTTGCGAAACATATTGGTAGCCAGCTTTTATAAGCGTTTGTTTAAATCCATCTAGGTCTAATTGATCATCCGTGGACAGATCTAATGTTTGCCCTAAAACAAATTCCTTAGAGGCTAACTTCGATAAAATTGTACCAGCAGAAATAATCATCGCGCCTTGCTTGGTTGTAGGTAAAGCACTTAACGCTAAGAGACGGTCAGATATAATGTCTTCATGGGGAGAAAACACATCGTAGGCGAGTGTTTCTGAATCTGGGAACAGATATACATCAATACCAGGCTTACAGAAAAACGTAAGCTCACTTTCCAGACTGTGTGCAGTTTGGATATCTGGTGTAATGATCAAGGTAAGCCCGCTGAACTGCTCTATCGCTTTGGCTAGTGCAAGCCCTTTGCTGCACCCATAGGTGCGCCCCCACGTAACATGAGCGTGCTCTTTATTCGGTAAAGGGGGGTTAAATATACTCATCAATCATTAGGTAAGGGTGATAATTGATCAAATTTAGTGCTCATATAGAAAAGTTAAGACAATTATCGGCGAAATGGCAGGCTATTCTACTGATTGTCTATACGAATTTCAGGCTTCATTTTTAGCTATTGCTTATGGGAAGGAGGCGTTTAGTAGCAAGAATTGATGCCAATTATCGGCGTCATCTTATCGTTCGTCGCATCTACACCACCACGTGATAAGATCTTTATGTAATTAATGAGTTACCCGTCTTAACCTATATTTTTTCTTATATTATTTAAAATACTATGCGCACTCAGGAGGTAAGCATACTTAACGCACATGATTTGAAATGTGTGAAGGGTAGTACCGAGCTATTTTCTAAGATTCACTTCGAAGTAAGATCGGGTGAGGCATTGGTAGTTGAGGGTAGTAATGGTAGTGGTAAAACGAGTTTATTAAGAATTCTTTGTGGATATAACTACCCTGCAGACGGTCAGATAACTTGGAATGGAGCTTCTATTGAAGGTCATGATGATTATCAACAACAGATTTCATATATCGGGCATGCGTCAGGAGTAAAGTTAGATCTCACCGTATTAGAAAATCTCATATTTGCTCAGCGTTTGGTCGGTACAGATAGGAAAGAATCAGAGATTATAGAAATTATTCGTGAGGTCGGTTTATTTAAGCAGAGAAATATATTAACTCGAAAATTATCTGCAGGACAAAAACGCCGTGTTGCGTTGGCTAGATTGCAATTAGAAGAAAGGCAGCTATGGATTTTAGATGAACCATTAACGGCATTAGATAAAGATTTTGTAACAGAGTTTGAGTCAGTATTGAAAAATCATCTAGACCAAAACGGTATGTTGATAGTCACAACTCATCGAGAACTAGTACTTCCTGAGACGCAATTAAAACGAATTAACCTTTCTAGGTAAAATTTTCTGGATAATTTATTTAATAATGTTTAGTGCACTTATTACAATTATACGGCGTGACTTATTGGTTGCATTTCGTAGACGTGCTGAGTTAATGAACCCAATACTATTCTATGTAATTGTAGTTACGTTATTTCCATTGGGAGTGAGTCCTGATAAGACATTTTTAAGTCAATTAGCTCCAGGTGTTGTTTGGGTAACCGCATTGCTTGCTGCATTAATATCTATGGAAAGTATTTTTCGACAAGATTTTGATGATGGCAGTGTGGAACAACTTTTTCTTAGCCAACACCCGCCTACAGTATTGATACTAGGTAAGGTCATTGCCCATTGGCTGATTACTGGATTACCTATGTTAATCATAGTGCCATTAATGGCTTTACTCTTATATATACCTCAACAAGCTATACCCACATTATTTATCACAGTATTAATAGGTACGCCGATACTCAGCTTAATTGGCGCAATCGGCGTGGCGTTGACAGCAGGATTGCGTGGTGGTGGTGTATTATTGGGCTTATTAGTGTTACCACTATATATACCGGTACTTATTTTTGCATCAGGTGCCGTTAGTGCTGCGATTGCTGGTTTGCCTAATTCCGGGCATGTGGCATTGTTGGGTGCAGGGCTAATATTAGCTTTAATCTTGGCGCCTCTCGCAATAAGTGCATCTTTGAAAATTAGTATGAGTTAAAAAAATGTGGCAATGGTTTCATAAATTATCTACACCAAAATACTACTATCAGTGGTCTGGTAAATGGCTGCCGTGGCTGGGTGGGTTAACTATTTTATTATTTGCAATCGGGTTGTATTGGGGATTGCTTGTTGCACCGACAGATTATCAGCAAGGTGAGTCCTATAGGATCATTTATATTCATGTGCCTGCAGCATGGATGTCTATGTTCGTTTATGTAGTGATGGCATGTGCTGGATTTGTTGCATTGGTATGGAAGACTAAAATTTCAGAAATTGTAGTGTCAGAATGTGCGGTAATCGGAGCAGTGTTCACTGCAATTGCTTTGATTACAGGAATGCTTTGGGGTAAACCAACGTGGGGTACGTACTGGACATGGGATGCGCGTTTAACCTCTGAGCTAATTCTTTTGTTTTTATATTTTGGTGTAATCGCTATCTACTCTTCTATAGAGGATAAGCGAGTCGCGGCAAAAGCTGCAAGTATGTTGTCCATAGTAGGGGTGATTAATATACCTATCATTCATTTTTCTGTTAATTGGTGGAATTCGTTACATCAACCTAATATGGATATAATTTCAGATAAGCCTTCTATGGATCCAAGCATGTTGTGGCCCTTAATGGTAATGGCCGTAGCGTTTAAAGTTTATTTTGGGTGGGTTTTATTTATGCGAATACGAAACGAAATTATTTCTCGTGAGCGTGCAACAAAGTGGGTTAAAGAGCTAATAGTAGGAAGTTAAAAAATGCAAGAATTTTTATATATGGATGGAAAGTGGATGTATATCTGGGGTTCATATGCAATCACATTGGTAGCACTCGTATTGAGTATATTGTCTGCAAATAGACGCAAGAGAAAATTAATTAGAGAAATTGAAGAAAGTTTAGAAGAGTAATTCATTATGAGACCAAAAAGAAAACAACGTTTAATTTTTGTTTCCATTCTTTTGATTGGATTCAGCAGTGCAACAGCGCTAGGTGTTTACGCGCTACAGAAGAATAAAACCTACTTTCATACTCCCGCTGAGATTAATGCAGGCGGTGTGGAGCAAGATATTCTATTTAGAGTAGGTGGGCTGGTAGTCGAGGGTAGTGTAAATCGGTTTAATGATGGCGTAACCACTGAGTTTGATTTAACGGATACTGAGGGTACTGTCACCCTTAGATATAAAGGTTTATTGCCAGATTTATTTAGAGAAGGGCAAGGAATTGTCGCGCAAGGTAAACTAAATGCAGATGGAATAATTGTCGCGCAAGAAGTGCTAGCGAAACATGATGAAAATTACATGCCGCCGGAAGTTGCAGATGCTTTGAAAGCGTCCGGTTCATCTCATCCGGAAAATATTCCCAAGAAAAATTATTAACTAATACCTAGCTAATAGAGATCAAAATTTTATGATTCCAGAAATTGGACATTTTGCCTTAGTCATCGCGCTATGCATAGCATTGGTACAAACCATTGTTCCTATAATTGGTGCTCAAACAAATACGAGTCAGTGGGTAGCGGTTGCAAAACCAGCAGCACGTGGGCAATTCCTATTTATTATCATTAGTTATATCTGTCTTACATATAGCTTTATAAAAAATGATTTCTCAGTTTTATATGTAGCAAATAACGCAAACACAGCGTTACCTCTACAATATAAAATTTCTGCTGTATGGGGTGCACACGAAGGTTCTTTGCTTTTGTGGGTGCTGATGTTAAGTGCTTGGACTTATGCAGTTACTATTTTTAGTCGTAGTTTACCAAATAATATGGTCGCTCGAGTGATCGGAGTGATGGGTTTTGTAAGTGTTGGGTTTTTATTATTTACATTACTTACTTCAAATCCATTTGAGCGAATATTTCCAATTCCTCTAGAGGGCAGAGATTTAAACCCTCTGCTGCAAGATCCAGGTTTGGTTATTCATCCACCCATGCTTTATATGGGTTACGTAGGATTTTCGGTAGCATTCGCTTTTGCAATTGCTGCGTTGCTTGATGGAAAGCTTGACTCGGCTTGGGCGCGATGGTCTCGTCCTTGGGCCACTATGGCATGGGTATTTTTAACTATCGGCATTGCACTTGGAAGTTGGTGGGCCTACCAAGAATTGGGATGGGGCGGATGGTGGTTCTGGGATCCAGTTGAGAATGCTTCATTTATGCCATGGCTAGTAGGTACAGCGTTAATTCATTCACTTGCGGTAACTGAAAAGCGCTCCAGTTTTAAAAACTGGACGGTTTTACTAGCGATTCTAGCATTTTCACTCAGCTTATTAGGAACGTTCCTTGTGCGTTCAGGAGTGTTGGTTTCTGTTCATGCTTTTGCTACAGATCCTGCTCGTGGTGTATATATTTTAATGTTTTTAGCAATTGTAATTGGTGGTTCGTTAATACTGTATGCATTACGTGCACCAAAGATTAAATCAATAGGCCAATTTGAGTTGGTGTCACGAGAAACTGCATTGCTATTAAATAATGTGCTGCTATTGGTAGCTATGTTTACAATATTGGTTGGAACTCTTTACCCATTATTTTTAGATGCATTAAATGCAGGAAAAATCTCAGTTGGACCTCCATATTTTAATGCTGTTTTTGTACCTCTTATGCTTCCTTTAGTATTGATTATAGGTATTGGACCTTTTTTACGCTGGAAAAAAGCGGGTTTGGTAGAAACATTTAAAAAGCTTCTTAAGATTATAGTAATTGGTTTAATTATAGGCGCTGCATTGCCATTTGTGGTTGCAGGTAAAACATCTATTCTTGTAGTAGTTGGAATTAGTCTTGCTGCATGGTCTATTTTTGCTGCTTTGTACTATCTCTTTAAAAATGTTTTCCGCAAAGAATCAACATTAAATTCTTTACAGCGTTTTAAGAAGATACCGCGTGCAACGTATGGAATGGTCGTTGCTCATGTTGGTATAGGAATTTTTGTGATAGGTGTAACTTTCGTGAGTGCATTTGAAGAAGAAAAAGAAGTTCCAATGCGAGTTGGTGAAAAAGTAGAAATGTCAGGTTATGAATTTGGTTTTAATGGAGTAAAAGATGTTCAAGGTCCTAACTATTCTTCTAAACAAGCCTCTTTAACTGTATATAAAAATAATAAAGAGATAGTAACGTTGTTACCTGAAAAAAGAACATATCTGGTTCAAGAGAGCCCGATGACGGAAGCTGGAATTGATACAGGGGTTTTTCGCGACATCTACGTTGCACTAGGTGAGAAAATTGATAATGAAGCTTGGGGTATGCGTTTGTATTACAAGCCTTTTATTCAATGGATCTGGTTTGGTGCTGCTCTAATGGCTTTAGGTGGCTTATTAGCGGCACTGGATAAACGCTATAGGCTTAAATTAAGGCGTGAAAAAGTGGCAATTGCGCCTGTTGATGATGCTAAACAAGCCGCGGCCCCTGCTGCACCATAGTATATAACAGATGATTAAGTATTTATTGCCAGTAATACTTTTCTTTGTGCTATGTGGCTTTTTGTTTATTGGTTTATATAAAGATCCATCAGAAGTACCTTCGCCATTAATTGGTAAACCAGTCCCAGAGTTTTCGCTTCCTAAGTTGTTTGATAATTCTTCAAATTTTTCGCATAAAGAATTTCTAGGAAAAGTTTCAGTTTTAAATGTTTGGGCAACTTGGTGTTTTGCTTGCAAGCAAGAACATCCCGCCTTATTGGCATTAGCTGATAGAAATGTTGCCCCTATATATGGATTGAATTACAAAGATGAGTCTGCAAAAGCTAAATTGTATTTGCGTGACTTTGGTAATCCTTTTGAAGCTAATGCTATTGACGAAGCCGGTAGAGTGGCAATTGATTGGGGTGTATATGGTGCACCAGAGACTTTTATCATAGATCAAAAAGGTATTATTCGTTACAAGCATATAGGTCCAATTACTATCAATGATTTGGAAAACAAAATTATTCCATTTGTACTGCAATTAAAAAATGAAACATAATATAACTAATTCTTCTTTTTTATATCACTTCATTTTTTTGTTGTTCGTTATATATATCGGTGTAGCACATGCAATTGCACCGGTAGATGTAAAGCCAGAGTTTGAACAACGCTACCATGATTTGCTTAGTGAGTTACGTTGCCTAGTATGTCAAAACCAAACCATAGAAGAATCTGACTCGGAACTGGCGCACGATTTACGAGTTGAAGTGAATAAGTTGTTAAATAATGGCGCATCAGATTCAGAAGTTATTGACTTTATGGCAGATCGTTATGGGGACTTCGTGCTGTATAAACCTCTGGTCAAGCCAAAAACATATTTGCTTTGGTACGGTCCGTTTTTGTTTCTGGCTATAATTTTATTTTTAGTGCTGATGTTTGTAAAAAAACAAAACCCATCTACTAAGACAGGCCTTTCTGAAAACGACAAACAGAAACTAGACTCTATTTTAAAAGAAACTAAAGAATAAAACTGAATGCTATATTTTTGGATTATTTGTGTACTGTTAATAATTATCTCTTTGATAATTATTATGCCACCTTTGCTTGCAAAACAAGCGCCTAAGGATTTGGATCGGAAAAAAATTAATCGAGCAGTTTATGAGAAAAAACTATTAGAACTAGAGAGTGATCGAGATAATGATTTGATCGACCTAGATCAATACAATATTGCTAAATCTGACTTAGAACGGTCTCTTATAGATGACTTAGAAGATTATAAAAAGATTGTAGTTTATAGAAGTAGTAAGACACTTCCAGTTATTGTTTTGGTCCTCTTGCCAGCATTAACCGTTTTTACGTATCTAAAATTAAATAATGGTCTAGTTTCGCTTGATCCAGAATTTGAAGCACAGATGGCTTCTCAGCAAGGACAGATGCCAGATATCAATAAGGCAATTGCTGAATTAGAGGAGAAGCTTAAAAAAGATGAAAATAATATTGATGGTTGGCTAATGTTAGGGAGATCTTATGTGGTCTCTAAACGCTTTGAAGATGCTAAAAATGCGTATAAAAAAGCAAACGAGTTATCTGATGGTGCTAACCCTGATATCTTAATATCCTACGGTGAAGCAAAAGGTCTTGCGGCAGGTAACAGTTTTGATCAGAGCGCTATGACACTTTTTACTAAAGCATTGAAAATAAGTCCAAATAATGAGCGTGGATTATGGTATGCCGGTTTAGCTTCTTATCAATTGCAAAACTATGAGGCCTCAGTCGATTATTTAGAGAAGTTGTTACAGCAAGTGCCTGACGAGCAAAGTGATGTAAGAACAGCACTTGTTAAGTATTTAAATGATGCTAAACAAAAAGCTGGAATTGAAGTGGTTGAAGAATCTGCCACTGAAACAATAGAAAGTCATTTAAAATCAAGCATAGTTGTTAATGTAAAATTAAGTGATGAACTTCACAATAATTATGTGAAGTCGGACACGTTATTTATTTACGCTCGTGCAATGAATGGTCCCAAAATGCCTTTAGCGCTAGTGAAAATGACCGCTGGAGACCTACCTACCACAGTGACCCTAGATGATTCTGTTTCAATGATGCCTAGCATGACTTTATCTAGCATGGAGCAAGTTGAAGTCGTTGCTAGAATTTCCAAGTCCGGGCAGGCAATCATGCAGAGTGGTGACATAATTGGAAGTGTCACATCTGTTAGAACCGATCAGTCTGAGACAGTGGAAGTTGTGATAAGTGAGTTAGTGCCATAAGAATCTATTTCTAATCTAACTCTATTAAATTAAGGATGATTTAGGAGTTATTAACATGTACCTGTTAGCGAACATTTTAATTCTATGTGGCATATGCCTATATGCAGCTTCATTGTTTACCGTTCAGCAGCTAGTTAAAAAACTTCCACTAGGTGAAGTGCGTAATAATTGGAAAATACTTTCGTTCTTTATTGTTGGCTTTATTGTTGGTTATGTCGCGTATATGTTTATGCTATGGACAGGTAAAATTGGTCTACAGGGTGTAACTTACCCAGCAATTTGCTTTGCTGCTTCTGCATTTGTATTACTTCTGTGTTTTCTTACCTATCAAACTACATGTGATATAGGTGAAGCTATAGCAATGGATCAAGCGAGTATAATTGATCCTGTTTTAGATATTTATAATCGCCGTTATTTTGATCGAAGAGTGGATGAAGAAACACAGCGATCTCGACGATACAATCAACCACTATCAATTATTTTGTTTGATGTTGATCAATTTGATTCAATTGCACAAAAACATGGCAGCTTAGTAGGTGATGTTGTGTTGAGGAAAGTGAGTGATTTTTTGGTTGGTTCGGTACGTGCTTCAGATATTGTAGCGCGATATGACGATCACAAAATAGTTATTGCTACGACTCAAACAAAGCCAGATATGGCTATTATGCTAGCAGACCGTATCCGTGGTGAAGTGGAGAAATTAGACATTTTGCCTAGTGGCGAACACAATTCTATTGAAGACTTACGTGTCACAGTTACTGCAGGTGTATCTTGTGTAGAGGACCGTATCAAGAGCGGTTTCGATTTAACGGATGTTGCTGAAAAAGCAATGAGTCGCGCAGATATTGAAGGCTATAATCGTGTTTATGCATACGATCCATCTGATATTCATTTACCAGAGGATGTAATTGATGCCGCTGCTGCTGCTTAAATTATCGGTAAATCTATGTTTTAGGCGCTATCTGATGGCTACATGGTTTTATAACACGTTCGAATAGTTTTCAATTTAGCAAGTAATTTTAATTTAAATAATCAGCATATTATTCGTATAGGTATTCGAATAAATATAGTTTGAGTTATAATATTTTAATATTATATTATTTATCTCAACTTTATAATTTATTTTGAAAACAATATGAGAATTATCTATGTTATTTAAGGGGATAATTTTTACACTTATTTTCGCTTTATTTATTTCTCGTGTAATTCCTAAATATGCTGAATATCGAGAAACTAATATTGTAAATCTCTTAGGTGTAGATTGGACGGGCGGTACTGCTGCGATAGTATTGCTGTTGGTTATGTTGCTCGGTTTCGCAGTATTTGCAATCGCTATACAAAGTTTCTATATATATTTTACCGGAAGTAAGAAAGAAGACTAGAACGTCTAAGCTTCGTCGATAAAACGTTTATCAATATTTCCATAAGCATCAATGCGCCGGTCACGGAGAAATGGCCATAACTGTCGTGTTTGTTCAGATTCGTTTAAATCAATAATTGCTTGAATAGTTTCTGGTTCATCTGGTGAGGCTTGAGATATAATCTTACCCATCGTATCGGTGACAAATGATTGCCCCCAAAAATGTATGCCAGAAGATTGATTAGATGGGTCATGCTCATGTCCCACTCTATTTGTACAAATTAATGGTAGGTTGTTAGCAATCGCATGGCTTTGTTGAATGGTTTGCCAAGCTTTCTGTTGTTGATTTTTTTCTTCTACATTGTCTTGTGGATCCCAACCTATCGCTGAAGGATATATCAATATCTGTGCACCAGCTAAGGCCATTAAACGTGCAGCTTCTGGAAACCATTGATCCCAGCAAATCATTACACCTAATGTACCTAAAGATGTCTTTATTGGGCTGAAACCTAAGTCACCTGATGTGAAATAATATTTTTCATAATAACCAGGGTCATCAGGTATATGCATTTTCCTATAGATGCCCGCAATGCTTCCGTCTTTATCAAATACAACCGCAGTGTTGTGATAGAGGCCTTCAGTACGCTTTTCAAATATTGTACTTATAATGACAACGTTATTAATTTTTGCAGCAGTTGATAATCTCTCTGTTAAAGGTCCTGGTATTGTTTGTGCGAGAGAAAAATATTGCGTTGATTCTTCTTGGCAGAAATAAAGATGACTATGTAATTCACATAGGACGACTAGATCTGCACCATTATTAGCAGCTGATTGGATTTCTTCTAGGCTATAACTGAGATTAGCCTCATGATCAGCATGCATTTTTTGCTGGATAAGTGCGGCATTAATTTTATTCATTATTAATTTTTGCCTATTTTTCTACAGATAATGATCCATATGGCATTTGCATAGATGCACAATGTATTCCACCATATTGCTGGATTAATGCGTTGCTTTCAATATCAATAATTTCTCGGGATGGAAACAAGTCATCCAATATTTTAAGTGCTTTGTTATCTTGTTTGTCATTGAAAACGGGTACAAACACATGCTGATTCGTAATTAGAAAATTAACATAAGTTGCAGGTAATTGATGACTGTTATTAAAAATAGGTAGAGGGCAGGGCAGCGGAACGATTTCTGAGATGCTTGGATCTTGCTTATGAAATGTTTTTAGTTGGTCCTCTAATGACTGCAAGCATTTGGTATTTGGGTCAGCATGATGTCCTGGAGCAGAATATATAATAACATCGTCTTTGCAGAACCTTGCTAATGTATCTATATGGCCACCGGTGTCATCACCAGCAAGAATTACATCATTGACCCAGAAGGTTTTTTCACAGCCAAACCATTCGCGAAGATTAATTTGTATAGATTCTAAATTTATATGTCTTTCATTTGCATGCCTAACGTTCAGTTCTCGTTCGAAACAACTGCTAGAGCTCAATAGTAAACCTTGGCTATTAATTTCAAGGTTCCCGCCTTCAAGAATAAAGTTTATGTCATGGCTCGATACATTATTATTGGTCTTTAGTTTAAAATTTTGGTTAAATTCATCGTCATTATCATGTGGATATTTGCCGCCCCAAGCGTTAAATGTAAAATTGAGCATCGTCATGTCATTGTTTGAGGTTACGTATATCGGACCAAAATCACGTACCCATGTGTCATCTGTGACAATGACTAGAAGTACAATGTTATTTTGTTGGATGCTATGTTTTGATAAAAGATCATATACATGCTGATGGTGAGCTTCGTTGTATGTAATTAAGATTAGTTTTTGATATCTTGAGATGTGACGACTTAACTCGAGATAAGTTTTCTCAATAGCAGTAAGCTGATCAATCCAGTCTGAATAGGAATGAGGCCAGACAAGAATTACAGCGTCTTGACGCGCCCATTCGGGAGCGAGGCGGTTTGATGCCACAGTAGTTGGTATTAGAGTTTAAGAAGGCTTTTATTCTGCGAGCAGAATTGATTTGAATCAATGTGCAACAGAATGAATAACGATGCTATTTTCAAAGAATACAGAGTAGTTATTATAGTCCCAGCGATAGATCGATGGATTACCAACAGGACCTTGCTTGGAACCAGGATGACCGAATCGTGATTCGACCTGTGATTTTGAAAGACCTCGAATAGGCATAGCTGTGTTGGTTACCACTTGAGCACTGCTGCCGGGCGTCTTCACTACCTGGGCGTTTACCTGTAAGGTTGCGATTGCTAAAAACAGGGTAAGAATTGAACTTATAAAAATTCGCATGTATCTAAGCTTGTAGTTGAGACTTAGATAGATCATATCATTGCTAAGTATTAGCTGGAATACAGGCGCTAATAAAGCAGGATGATAGTCGAGTTTTAGCGGACTAAAGGAAGTAGTACTAAGTTATATAAAGCTAATAAAGCATTCATGCCAACAATCCATTCATTTTGATCTTATGCTTGAATGTGTCGTTGCAATCATTACTTCTTTAAATTCAATATATTAGAATCAATACTTAAACTTATTTAACCGATATAAATATATAATTTCAATGTTCCGTCCACTCGAACTTTTTATTGGTTCACGCTATCTGCGTGCTAAACGTCGTAATCACTTTATATCGTTTATTTCATTTATTTCGGTATTTAGCCTAGCGCTTGGCATCACGCTTATTATCACCGTTCTTTCAGTTATGAATGGCTTCCAGTCTGAGATAAAAGACCGAATTCTAAGTATGACGGCCCACGCTACGGTTTTAGAGCTGGATGGCAAATTACGTGATTGGCAAAAAGTAGAGCAGGATCTTAAGGATAATACTGAGATAAAAGGCTTAGCCCCTTATGTTTCTGGTCAAGGGATGGTTGTTAATGGCAAGCAAGTAACTGGTGTAATGTTAAACGGTATAGATCCGGATCTAGAATCAAGGGTATCTAGAATTGGTAACCACTTGCAAGGAGGCAATCTTAATATTCTTAAACCTGGTGAGTTTGGAATTCTACTTGGTAGTGATTTAGCGAACTATCTTGCAGTGGATATCGGTGAAAAAATAACGGTTATTACACCTGAGGCTACGGTTACGCCAGCTGGAATCATTCCTAAGTTTAGACGATTTACGGTGGTAGGCACATATTCAGTAGGTATGCCGCAATACGATCGCAATACAGCTGCTATTCATATTGATGATGCAAAGCGCTTGTTCCGTTTGGGTGATTCGGTTACCGGGTTGAGATTAAAATTTGAAGATTTATTTGATGCCCAAGATATTACCTATAAATTACGTGATCAACTTGGTGGGTCATATTGGGTAACAGATTGGACTTATCATAATCGTAATTTTTTCCGCGCGTTGAAAATGGAAAAAACAATGATGTTCATTATTACGATTATTATAGTTTTTGTGGCTGCCTTTAATATTATATCGATGCTAGTGATGGTGGTGACTGAAAAGCAAAGTGATATAGCCATTATGCGTACTTTAGGTGTGTCACCGAAGAGTATTATGGGAATATTTATTGTGCAGGGCACGGTGATAGGGTTTGTTGGTACCCTCTTGGGTGCGTTGGGTGGTGTGCTTTTATCCTCTAATTTAGAAAGTATCGTTAGAGTTATTGAAAAAATTAGAGGGTCTAAATTTCTTTCGCCAGATGTTTATCCAATAAGTGATTTTCCATCCGATATAATTCCTAGTGAAGTCCTGACGATATGTGTTGTTGCATTTATTATCACTGTCCTAGCAACAATTTATCCTGCCTGGAAAGCGTCAAATACTCAGCCTGCAGAAGCCTTAAGATATGAGTAAGAAATTATGAGTATCGTATTGCAATGTGAAAACTTGACTAAGACTTTTGATAGCGGCCCTGCGCCAGTAGAAGTGCTAAAAAATATTAATTTTAGTGTTGAACAAAAAAGCAGAGTTGCTATTGTTGGAGCATCAGGAAGTGGTAAGAGTACGCTAATGCATTTGCTTGGTGGCTTAGATGTGCCAAATTCTGGAACCGTAACTGTTTGCGGTCAAGATATGTCAGCGCTGTCAGATACCGCAAGAGGAAATCTTCGCAATCAATCTTTAGGTTTCATATATCAGTTCCATCACTTGCTCCCTGAGTTTACTGCTTTGGAAAATGTTGCAATGCCACTACTGGTACGCAATGGGTCAATTTCAGCTGCTGAAAAACAAGCTAAAGAAATGCTCGAAAAGGTAGGCTTATCAGGTCGTATCTTGCATAAACCCACAGAACTATCAGGTGGTGAAAGACAGCGTGTAGCAATCGCAAGAGCGCTTGTGACACATCCAAAAGTAATTCTTGCTGATGAGCCAACGGGGAATCTTGATAGTAAAAATGCAATGCAAGTGCAAGATGAAATGCTAGCGTTGAACCAAGAATTAGATACAGCAATTGTGATAGTTACTCATGATTCTAAAATTGCTGAATCAATGGATGTTACCTATACATTAGAAGATGGATCGTTAATCAAATCTTGAGAAAATAACGGTAATCTCATTATGTAGGCCTAATATTAAGTTAGTACGAACAGGATAATTAGATGCAAAAGCCTCCGATACCTATTGATGAGTTATCAAGAATCAGTGATCTTAGAAATTTAAATATTCTTGATACTGACCCAGAAGAAAAGTTTGATCTAATTACTCGCTTAAGTGCACAAATATTTAATGTACCCATTTCGCTGATTAGTTTGGTGGATTCAGAAAGGCAATGGTTTAAATCTAAGCATGGCTTAGAGGTAACTGAAACCAGTCGAGACATCTCGTTTTTGTGCGCATGCTATTGCAAAGCCGATATCAGAAGGCAGTAAGCAAGTAATTTTTGAAATAGAAGATGCTCTAGTAGATGCTAGGTTTAAGGATAATTCTTTGGTAGTGGGTGAACCATTTATCCGTTTCTATGCTGGATTTGTTTTGTTGTCTCGTGACAATTACCGCCTTGGTACTTTATGTATTATTGACAATAAGCCTAGAAAGTTATCCAGCTTTGAAAAAGAATCGTTCTATAACTTAGGTATGCTAGCTCAAGCGCAGTTGCAATTATTTGAGCCAGTAGCTGGAAATCATGCTACAAAAAATTATATTTCTACTAGAGAATCATAAGTAGTCTATATAGGGTTGTAGTTTACTTTCTTAATTTACGAAGCTTTCGTTTATTCCAAAATGAAACCACGCGAATTCGCCATAAAACTCTAGCGGTAATAAAACCAAGTAATCCTGCAGAGGTTCCAAGAAAAAAACAACCCACCATAAACGGGCGCCAGCGATCACGCAGTTCTGTGAATAGCCAATTAAAACTCAATTCAAATTCAAACGGTCCTAAATGAGTGTCGGTTAAAGCTGCACCTACTTTATAGGCTAGATAAAATAATGCAGGCATTGTTATCGGATTTGTAATCCAGACCAGTGCTACAGAGATAGGTAAATTACACCGTAGTATTATCGCAAAGCCAGCGGCAATGAGCATTTGAAATGGTAGCGGTATGAATGCACAAAATATACCGATACCGCAAGCGCCTGCAACGGAGCGTCTGCGCATGTGCCATAGATTTTGGTCATGAATTAACTCGCCAAAAATACTAAAAGACTTTTCTTCTTTAATTCGCTTGTTAGAGAAATACTTTTTTAGGAAATTGCGAGGCATCTAATGTATTTAAGGCCAATTGGGACCTGGTTGGGATATAATAATGCTAAGTATATGCATTCAGTTGGGTGATCTTGTATATGTTTAAAGTAGCTATTGCATTTCTGCTTGGTATTTACAGTTTAACAGTGTTTGCAGGCTTGCCGCACTGGTATTGGGCCTTTTGTATTCTACCGATAGTCCTGATTGTTATTAAATATCCACGCTGTTACCTAGTAGTTAGTCTATCGCTGGGATTTTTCTGGGCCTTGATTCATGCTCATATGGGTTTGTATCCACAGCTTGATAAAAAATTAGAAGGGATCGATGTAGATATTACTGGCCAGATCGTTTCTATTCCCAATGAACGTGGTCGAAGTGCTCGATTCGAGTTTACAGTTAATCATGCAAACCTGTCTGCTAATGGCAATAAAGTTCAACTGCCTAAAAAAATTAGACTCAATTGGTATGGAAATATTCCTTCTTTGCAGTTAGGTGAAGTTTGGCGTTTACGCGTTCGTTTAAAGCGACCATGGAGTTATGCAAATCCAGGTGGGTTTGATTACGAGAAGTGGTTATTTGCGCAAGGTATCCGCGCTACTGGGTACGTGCGAAGCAAGGGTGATAATCAACGTTTACGCGCTACGAATATATTAAATCCTGCTTTCTATCTTCGTTCGACCTTAAATAATAAACTGGAACAAACTAATGTTAAATCTGTTGCCATAATTAAAGCATTGGTATTAGGTGAGCGTGGCCAAATGGATTCTGAGCGCTGGCAGGTATTCACACAAACAGGAACCAATCACTTGTTAGCAATTTCAGGTTTGCATGTTGGCATTGTTTCTGGGTTTGTATATTTTGCCGTTATATTTTTATGGAAACGTTGTGAACGGTTTTGCTTAAAAGTAGCTGCTCAACGAGTGGCCGCATTAGCTGCAATTTTTGCTGCAATGTTGTATGCGATGTTGGCGGGTTTTTCTATTCCTACGCAACGAGCAATGGTTATGGCAACAGTTGTATTTATAGCTATCTTTACTATGCAGTCACTACGTCCATGGAATATTTTATCACTAGCATTGCTATGTGTATTGTTTCTTGATCCTTTTTCGGTTTTGTCACCAGGTTTTTGGTTATCATTTGTTGCAGTCGCCATCATTCTTTTTTCTATCAAAGAGCAATCTATCTCAAGATCTAAATGGCGCAGTCTGGTGCACATACAGCTTGTCTTATCGGTTGGATTGCTGCCATTAACTTTGATATTTTTTCAACAAGCCTCATTAGTTTCACCGATTGCAAATTTATTTGCCGTGCCTTGGGTAAGCATTATGGTTGTGCCAATAACGCTAATAGGTTCGTTTTTTTTGCTAGTTAGTCAAAACGTAGGTCTATGGATTCTAAACATAAGCAATTGGTTGCTTGAGATGCTTTGGTTATTTTTAAATGCTTTGCATTCAATTCCATTCGCAAGCTGGCATCATGCGGTGCCATTGTGGGCATTAGTGCCAGCAGTGTTTGGTATTATATTAGTACTCATGCCAAAAGGTTGGCCAACAAAAGCACTGAGTATTGTATTACTAAGTCCTTTGTTGTTAGCGGGTCCATCTGAAACATCAAACAACGAACTAAGGTTAACTATATTAGATGTTGGGCAGGGTTTAGCGATAGTGGTAGAAGCAAGTAATCAAGTGCTCGTATTTGATACTGGACCAAAATTTAATGAAAGTTTTAATGCAGGTGAAGCTGTCGTGGTTCCATATTTACGATATCGTGGTATCAGTCATATTGATAAACTAATAGTAAGCCACGGCGATAAAGATCATGCAGGAGGGCTTCAAGGAATATTAGCTAATATGCCTGTTGGTGAGTTGGTAAGTACTTTTAATGAGAAATATAAGCATAATAATCTCAGTACATGTGGTGCAGGTGTAGCATGGCAATGGGGTGAAGTGTACTTTAAATTTTTATATCCATCTGAACAATCAAAGCTAAAAGCCAAGCTCTCCAGTAATAACAGTTCTTGTGTTCTGCATATTCAACATCCATCTGGTAGCATATTGTTAACAGGTGATATTGAGAAGTCGGTAGAGAAGCAGTTGCTCGAAACTTATACAGATTTGCTCGATGTTGATATTCTTATTGCTCCTCATCATGGCAGTAATTCATCATCAACCAACGGCTTTATTCATGCTGTTTCGCCAAAATACGTTGTATTTGCTACCGGCTATAGGAATCCGTATGGTTTTCCCGATGAAAAAGTAGTCTCACGTTATAAAGAGTTTGGTAGCCACTTAGTAAATACGGCTTCTCACGGTATGATTACGTTTATATTTTCAAATAAAAATGGATTGCAATTACAGCCAGGATATCGTGAAGTGCAGCAACGCTTTTGGCATTCTAAAAGTTAGTTGAGATAGGCTTTATTGAGCGCCTAGAGCACGTTAATCCAAACAATGTATATTCTCAAGGAGTTATTTTAAGTGTATGAAATTGTAAAAGCTGGTGGTTGGCTAATGTTACCAATTATCGCGAGTTCTATTGTTGCATTGGCAATTATCATTGAGCGCTTCTGGACTCTCCAGAAGGAGCGTGTTGCGCCTAAATATTTGGCAGCTAAGATCTGGCAATGGAGTAAAGAAGGTAAGTTAGATGAAAATCGTATTTTGCAAATTCGAAAGAGTTCTCCGCTAGGCAGAATTCTAGCTGCAGGCCTTCTTAACAAGAAATATGATCGTGAGATCATGAAAGAGAGTATTGAAGAAACAGGTCGGCATGTGGCGCATGAATTAATGCGCTTTCTTAACACGCTCGGCACAATTGCAGCTATCTCACCACTACTTGGCCTTCTAGGTACCGTGATCGGTATGATTCAGGTGTTCAGTGTGATTACTAGCATCGGTGTTGGGGACCCAGGTGAGCTTGCAGGAGGGATCTCAAAAGCATTAATTACAACCGCCGCTGGATTGAGTGTGGCCATCCCAAGTCTAATATTTGTACGCTATTTCAGAAGAAGGTTAGATACATTAGTAGTGGGAATGGAAGAAGAAGCGATAAAGCTAGTCGAAGTAATGCATGGCCAACGTAAAGCTGGTTCATAAAATATAAGTAAATAAAGAATGAAATTTAGTCGAGCAGAAGAAGATCGTCTTGATGTAAACATTACGCCACTAATTGATGTGGTGTTCTTGTTGCTGATATTTTTCATGGTCACTACTACATTTAACCAACAAGCTGAGTTAAGAGTAGATTTGCCAGAAGCTTCATCAGAAGAGCAGGCGTTAGAGATAATACCTATAGAAATTACGATAGATCCTTCTGGTGCATACTTTGTAAATGGACAAAGTTTAGCAAAGAGTTCAGCTCCCGCACTTTTGCAGGCTTTGAGAAAAGTGGTGGGTGATGATAAGGATAAAAGTGTAATTATCAGAGCTGATGCAATGACACCGCATCAAGCGGTGGTCACAGCAATGGATATTGTTTCAAAAGTAGGTGTGTCTAAATTGTCTATTGCTACCTCCAAGCCAAAGTAATTTTAACAAGTAAAAATTAAAATGGCCGATCCAGCCTCTAATCTACCTCAACAATCAGGTTGGCAAATATACCGCCGCCTCTTAAGTTATAGCTTCTCTAAATGGCAATACCTTGTATTGGGTTCCTTAGCGTTAATGGTCCTATCAGGTATGGAAGCGCTTATGGTTTATTTGCTTGGCCCTTTTATTGACGGTTCATTTGTAGATAAAAACTATAGTGAAATAAAGTGGATCCCCATCTTGATGGTAGTCATCTTTTTGGTACGAGGTGTTGCAAATTTCATTGGCACGTACTTAATTGGGTACGTAGGTGCTCATGTTACTAAAACACTTCGTCAAGAAATGTTTGAGCGAGTTCAATTTCTTCCTACTAATTATTTTGATCAACAGTCCACTGGAACGCTGTTGTCTAAATTTTCTTATGATGTAGAGCAAGTTACAGGTGCTGCAGTTAAAAGTCTGCGCAGCTTAGTGGAAGATACGTTTAAAGTGATTTTTCTATTGGGTGTTATGTTTATTAATAACTGGAAGCTAACGCTTTTGTTTTTAATTGTAATTCCCGTAATTGCTGCAATTGTTGGTTATACCAGTAAGCTATTTAGAAAGTTCAGTACAAAAATGCAGAAATCTGTTGGCAAGATTACACATATTGTTGAAGAGAGTGTGATTGGTCATCGAATTGTGAAAATTTTTGGTGGGCAACAATATGAAATTGATAAATTTGAACATGCTAACGAGCGTTTTCGACGTAATAGCATGCGTAAGATTACAACCAAGGCGGCAAGTACACCCGTTATTCATACTTTAGTGGGGTTCGTGTTAGTGGCGGTGTTAGCTATAGCGGCGCGGCCAGGAATTGCTGCTGAGGAAACTGCGGGCGGTTTTGTGAGCTTTATTATCGCGATGATTGCAATACTTACACCTGCTAAAAAGTTAACGTTGTTAAATGAAATACTGCAGACTGGTATTGCTGCTGGACTTAGCGTATTTGGTTTAATTGACTCTGAGAAAGAACAAGATACATCTAATAAGTCGTTAGCAGACTGTATAGGTAGAGTTGAATTTAATAATGTCTGTTTTAAATATGCCACACGTGAAGAAAAAGCTATTGAACAAATTAATTTAATCATTGAACCAGGTGAAACGGTAGCATTTGTTGGCCGATCAGGTAGTGGTAAGACTACTATCGTAAACTTGTTACCTAGGTTTTATGATATAGATTCAGGCTCTATAAATATAGATGGTATAAATACTATCGATCTAAGTTTAGTGTCTTTACGTAATCAAATTGCAATAGTTAATCAAGATGTAACGCTGTTTAATGACACCATTGCTAATAATATTGCTTATTCACAAGGAATTGATCCTCAAAATAAACGTGTAATGGAAGCAGCCAAGGCCGCTAGGGTTACTGAGTTTACTGACAAACTTCCAGACAAATTAAATACATTAGTGGGTGAGAATGGTGTGTTGTTATCAGGTGGGCAGCGACAACGCATAGCAATCGCGAGGGCATTGCTGAAAGATGCGCCAATTTTGATTCTTGATGAAGCTACTTCAGCATTAGATACTGAGTCAGAGCAATATATACAAAATGCATTAGAGCTACTACAAAAAGATCGCACCACCTTGGTGATTGCACATCGACTTTCGACGATTGAAAAAGCAGACCGCATTGTAGTAATGGATAAAGGGGCCATTGTTGAAATTGGGAGTCACACGGAGCTTTTAGATAAGAATGAGGCATATGCATTATTGTATAAAATGCAAAGAAATGAGCCTAGTTTGGCTATAAACGTATAGTACTCATAACGTATTAGAAAGCGCATTAATAGTTCTTGATTTGAAAATTGCTATTCAACAATGTTGGTATTCAAAAAATATTCTTTCTATATTTTTAGTGCCACTGTCATGGCTTTTCAGATGTATCTCTTATTTTAGACGTATAATCTATCAAGCTTTAACTTCTAAAAAACATCTACAAAACGTTTGCATTATTGTGGTCGGAAATCTCACTGTAGGAGGTGCAGGCAAAACACCTTTTGTATCGTATTTAGCGCAACGTTGTATTCAAAAAGGATTGGTAGTTGGAGTTATAGCGCGAGGTTATGGAAGAGAGGATGAGTCTCAACTAATAGAAGTTATGCAACACAGCAAGGCTGCACAGGTGGGTGATGAAGCATTAATGCTTAAGCATCAATTAAGTTGTCCAATTGCAGTTGCAGCAAAGCGCATAGAAGCAGCAAAGTATCTGTACGATAAATATCAACTTGATGTGATTATTTCAGACGATGGATTACAGCATTATAAACTGCCTCGTGATTATGAAATAATAGTAGTAGATGGGGAGCGGGAGTTTGGAAACGGTTGGTGTTTGCCAGCAGGGCCATTGCGAGAACCTGTTTCACGATTAAATCAAGCCAATATTGTGGTGAGTAATGGTATCAATGCATCATATGATCATCAATATAGTTTGAGCTACAACGATTTTCTTCCGTTAGAAGAAGGTGCTGAAAACAAAACACTTAAAAGTTTTGAAGGGCATAATGTGCATGCTGTGGCTGGAATTGGTAATCCTAAACGCTTTTTTGCTGCGCTTGAAAATTTAGGTTTGCAGGTAATTCCACATGCTTTTCCAGACCACTATGTTTATAAACAAACAGATATAGAGTTTAATGATAATTCACCTATAATTATGACAGAGAAGGATGCGGTAAAATGTAAGCAGTTTAATAAAGTTAATGCATGGTACTTACCTGTGTCTGTCATGCCAAACAAACAACTCAATGACCGAATTACGAACCTATTAGAGGAGATAAAATAATGGATATGCAATTGTTGGATATTTTAGTTTGCCCGGTTACTAAAGGGCCACTAAAATACGATAAAGAAAAACAAGAATTGATCTCAACTTCTGCACGTCTTTCTTATCCCGTGCGCGATGGTATTCCCGTGATGCTTGAAGATGAGGCTAGGGCTCTTTCCGAAGAAGAGTATGAAAAATATAAAGCAATGTAACTTATAATATTGAAGTAGTAATCAAGAGTGAGTTTCAATGTCGTAATCCCAGCGCGTTATGCATCAACGCGCTTACCAGGTAAAGCACTGCTAATTCTGAAAGAAAAACCTATAGTTCAACATGTGTATGAAAATGCCTGTGCAAGTGGTGCTAGTGAAGTTATCATCGCCACCGATGATGAACGGATTGTAAAGGCGGCCGAAAATTTCAATGCAAATATTTGTTTAACGTCTGACAAACATACTTCTGGAACTGATCGAATAGCTGAAGTTGCAAGTATAAATGGTTGGGGTGATGAGGTTACAATTGTTAATGTGCAAGGTGATGAACCACAAATGCCAGCGCAGAATATTATGCAGGTTGCTAATAATTTGTTAGATAATGATCGTATAAGTATGTCTACATTATGTGCGCCTATTTCGGAATCAGATGATTTTCTAAATCCTAATGTTGTTAAAGTTATTTTTGATGGAAATAATGTTGCATCAAATTTCAGTAGAGATATCACTAAGCTGAATTGTAAAAATCCTAATATTGATAAAAAAGATATATTCAGGCACCTAGGTATTTATGCATATAACGTGGGATTTCTAAATACGTTTACCAGTCTTGCACCATCTTCTTTCGAGGTAAAAGAGTCGCTAGAACAGCTGAGAGCATTGCAGAATGGTTATAAGATTCATGTAGAGGTCTCAAATCTGCCGACTGGAATTGGTGTAGATACAGAAGAAGATTATGCAGCGCTATTGAGGTCTTCTAAAATTTAGTTCATGCAGTGGAAAATAAAACAACGTAAGCGTAACTATGATGGACATTTTAAGGTTGATCAATTAGTCATCCAGCATGAATTGTTTGAGGGCGGATATAGTAATGAGTTAATACGAGAGCAAGTTTCTCGGCAGAATGCAGTGGCTGTATTACCATACGATCCTATTAGAGAAGAAGTTGTTCTAGTAGAACAATTTAGAGTGGGGGCGATGAATGACGATAATCCATGGTTAATCGAAATAATTGCTGGTTTGGTTGAAGAAGGAGAGAATTACGAGGAGGTGGCTCACAGAGAAGCAAAAGAAGAAGCAAATTGCATTCTAAGCGAGCTACACCATGTTGTTTCATTTTTCCCAACGCCAGGTGGATTCTCTGAGCTTTCGCATGTCTACATAGCTAAGACGGATACAACAATTCTTGGCGGTGAATATGGTTTACAAGAAGAAGGTGAAGATATTCGTGTGCATGTGTTACCTTCAACAGAGGCCATTAAGATGTTGCATCAAGGCAAGATTCGTTCCGCTATACCAATGATTGCGATGTATAATTTCATTCAAATCAAAGATCAACTGCATAAAAAATGGTTGAGTTGAAATTTAGCTATTCGTTATTCCATATCTACTTTTATAAATATTTCGCTGCGAATATTATTTGAATTGCGAGAAGTGCTTAAAATACCGCCATCTTTAGATTTTGCATCGGTGTCGATGCCACCAATTTTAACCCATTCACCGAGTTTAGTTTCTACAGTGGTGTCTGATTCTTGCACATCAATCGTGCCAGCATTTTCTTCATTAACTGTGCGGTAATGAGGTTTCACTTGTAAAGAAACTTTTCCATTACCAGTTAGCCTTGGTGTAACGTAAAAGCCGCTAGTTACATCTTGATAATCCACACTATCGTAAATAGACACTCCATAACTATGTTTGATAATCGTACGGTGTTCATAAGGACGGATTTCACCGGCCGTGATAAATGCTTGTCCACCTTCAATTACACGTATCATATGTTCAGTATCGCGATCAGTGCTACTTCTATTGCTATTTATGCGCACTTTAGTGCCTTTGTCTTTCGGTGGACGGTCTCCAACGACGACTTGAACATCGTCCCCAATTTCATAGTTGCCTGAAGTATTGAAGTCAGTTGATTTAGATTCAGAATCTAAATTATTACGCACTTTTATCACTAGATTGCGAGGGGCTTTATCCATGACTTGAAGTAAGCGGGTTACTTCTTCTAATGTTTTAGCATCGGTACGCAAGAACAATTGGAAACCTGTGCCGGTAATAGCATCATTAGGTTTTAGCATAGGTTTAATTACAGGAATAATTTCATCTGCAGGGCGGTTTTTTAAATCGATAATCTGTAGTGGATCATTTTGATCTGCAAAAGACGTGCTGGGTAAAAAAATAAGGTTGATGATAAGTAATGCCCAAATGTATATTGGCGCAGACTTTTTTAAATACATAATCTTCTAACCTCTGCCTCTTGATGGCTTAGTTCCCATATATTTTTAAATGTTTCAGCTAATTCTTTAGACTTGTCAGTATCATTAAAGTTTACTTCTGCATCATATAAATCAGATTTAACGTTATAGATATAACCCGTAGAGTCTGCCACTACAAAGCTTTTGTTAAATTGTGAAAAATCATTACAAATTGTACGAATCTGTATTTTAGAAGAAATGCGCTGACTAAGCCCTAATGCTCGATGATTATTTTTAACCATAGGATTTGTATCGTGAACAAGAATTCTAATGTTTGCAGTTTTGGTGCGACGCACAAATTCTGATGCATTACTAATGAAGCCTTCGCTGCTATATATGGTGGGGTCGAGATGTCGACTTATGATCAAGACTTGATTTTGGGCTGAGGACATCAATTTAAAAATAGCATCTTGATTTTTCTGACGTGTATCAATTTGCATGCTTTCACCGGTTACACCGAGCATGAAATTTTTGAAAAAATTATCTTTAGAAATCCCCATATATATATTGTTCTTATTATTAGTGGTGTGTATAAATATTCTTCAAAACTGGTTAAATTATAAACTAGCTGCTTAATAATCTCACTGCAAATAGCTACAAAATTAATAAGCTTATGGAGTTTGCTTATGAAACTATGAGCCATCTATATAATTCAACCTGTTTATTGGGTAAGTTTGACAAACATATTCGGAATTTATCGCTTTATCGCGTATAGTGCGTTTAAAATTCGAGCTTGAAATTTATCAATCCCGCAGTAAAATTTTCCCGCTGAATTAATGAGGATTTGATCCCTCGTTAAAATTATGTCAAGACCATGATAAAAATAAAAAATCTTAGCAAAAAATTTGGACATTTGACTGCTGTTGAAAATGTGTCTTTCGAAGTAAAGCCTGGTGAAGTGCTTGGTTTCTTGGGTCCAAATGGTGCGGGAAAATCTACCACCATGAAAATGATCACAGGATTCCTTACACCGTCTACAGGTAGTGTTGAAGTATGTGGTTTTGATGTGAGTGAAAAGCCCATCGAAGCAAAAAAACGTATCGGTTATCTTCCTGAAGGTGCACCAAGTTACGGTGAAATGACGCCACTTCAATATTTGGAGTTTATTGGACAAATTCGGCAGTTATCAGGTCAGAATAAAATTGACCGAAATAAGGAAGTTATTCAGAGATTGCATTTAGATAAAGTTCTCAATCAATCTATTGATACCTTATCTAAAGGTTTTAAAAGAAGAGTAGGGTTGGCGCAAGCCATCTTACATGACCCAGAGGTGTTGATTCTGGATGAGCCCACAGATGGTTTAGACCCAAATCAAAAATTTGAAGTGCGAGAACTAATTAAAAGTATTGCACCCGATAAAGTAATTATTATTTCAACCCATATTTTGTCAGAAGTTGATGCTATATGTTCGCGCGCAATTATTATCGCAGATGGTAAAGTGCTGGCTGATGACACACCAGAAGGTCTACGCAGTAAATCAAGCAGTGAAAAGATGGATGATATTTTCCGTGAAATAACTAGCGGCCACATTTCTTAAATCATAATGCAAAATCTATTATTCATTAACTATAAGAACAAATCATAAGACATCAATTAAGAAGTAATGAGAAATATCACAACAATATTTAAAAGAGAACTGGGCAGTTACTTTGCAACCCCAGTAGCCTATGTGTTTATCGTTATCTTTTTGATTATGAGTGGCGCAATGACATTTTACTTAGGTAATCTGTACGAGCGAGGTCAGGCTGATTTAAGCCCATTTTTCCAATACCATCCTTGGTTATACTTATTTCTAGTGCCTGCCATCGCAATGCGTTTATGGGCAGAAGAACGTAAAAGTGGAAGTATTGAACTGCTAATGACACTGCCTATCTCAGTTGGTGAGTCTGTGATTGGCAAATATTTGGCAGCATGGGTGTTTATTGGTATTTCTCTTGTCCTTACTTTCCCAATTTGGATCACGATTAACTATTTAGGTAATCCAGATAACGGTGTAATTCTTGCCGCATATCTTGGAAGCTTTCTAATGGCTGGTGGATTCCTGGCTATAGGTTCATGTATTTCGGCGATGACAAAAAACCAAGTAATTGCGTTCATTATAACCGTGGTAATTTGTTTCTTGTTTTTATTAGCCGGTTCACCCTTAGTGCTAAACTTTTTCAAAGTATGGATGCCACAAAATATAATAGATGCGATCTCATCACTTAGCTTCTTGACACATTATGTATCGTTAGCGAAAGGTGTGATCGATATACGTGATGTTATTTATTTCGTGTCATTAATTGGTTTTTGGTTATATGCCAACACCATCATTGTAGAAATGAAGAAAGCAGATTAAGAATATGGCCGCTCAAAAATCTAAATCATTTACTATCATTGGTCTTATTGTATTGATTGTATTGTTCCTGATAGTGAATATGGTGAGTAGTACGTTATTTACCAATAGTCGTATCGATTTAACAGAAAATGAGCTTTACACGTTAACCGATGGAACTCGAAATATAATTAAGAAAATTGAAGAGCCGGTTACTATGTACTTGTTTTATTCTGACAAGGCGAGTGAAGATGTACCACAACTTCGAACCTATGCGACACGGGTTAAAGAGCTTTTAAAGGAATACGAACAGCTTTCAGACGGTAATATCGTCCTCAATATCGTCGATCCATTGCCATTTTCGGAAGAAGAAGATCAAGCTGGTTCATTTGGCCTGCAAGCCATTCCTGTAGGTGCGTCGGGTGAGAATATGTACTTTGGGTTGGCAGCAAGTAATGCTGTAGGTGATGTAGAAGTGCTGCCTTTTTTCCAGCCGCAGCGTGAACAGTTCTTAGAATATGATGTAAGTAAATTGCTTACGACTTTATCTAACCCTGAGAAAACTGTAGTGGGTGTAATCACTCAGCTGCCTATATTTGGCGGTTTTGACATGGCAAGCACTCAAATGACCAAGGCTTGGGCGATTGTGGCTCAGATGAGGCAGTTATTTGAAGTTAAGCAATTGGATGTCACTACAGACTTAATTGATGCAGATGTAGACGTTTTGATGGTGGTGCATCCTAAAAACATCACTACACCTACACAATATGCGATTGATCAGTTTGTTATGCGTGGTGGTAAAGCTATTTTCTTTGTAGACCCTCATTCAGAAGTAGACATTCCTGTTAAACAGCAGAACTCACCACTAGAAGTTGAGGGTGGTCGCACCTCTAGTTTAAAGAATTTGTTTGATGCTTGGGGAATCGACTTTGATGCTACCAAAGTGGTGTTAGACAGAAAATATGCATTAACCGTTGGTGGAGCGCATCAAGGAGAAACGAGACATTATGGGTTGTTAGCCGTCTCAAAAGAAGATATCGATGCTGAGGACGTGGTTTCTTCTGAGTTAGAAATAATCAGCGCAGGTGTGTCCGGGTTCATTAAGAAAAAAGAAGGTGCAGATTTGAAAATCACACCTATTGTTACTTCTAGTGATGATGCTGCGTTAATTGAAGCAGTTAAGTTTCGTTTTCTCCCAGACCTAAATCAACTTAGCAATGGTTTTCAGCCAACTGGTGAAAAATATATTTTGTCTGCGCGAGTAGAAGGCAAACTTAGTTCAGCCTTTAGTAGCAGACCTGCAATGTCAGGCGCTAAGAAAGTAGATGAGTCTAAATATGGTGAACACCTGCTAAGCACAGAAAATGATGCAAACTTAGTGGTTGTGGCTGATACCGATATGCTAAGTGATCGCATGTGGGTGCAAGTTCAAGAGTTTTTTGGCGAACAAATATTCAATTCTTGGGCAAATAACGGCGACATGATTATCAATGCAATTGATAATCTAACTGGCAGCTCTGACTTGATCAGTATTCGTGGTCGTGAAACATCGACACGACCATTCGAAGTTGTTACTAATTTACGTTTGGCTGCAGATCAAAAGTTTAGGTCAACTGAAGAAAAACTACAGGCAAAATTGGCCGAGACGGAAGAAAAGTTAGTGGCGCTACAAAAAGTACGTGATGATAGTAACGAGCTAGAGCTGTCTCCAGAGCAAGAGGCTGAAATCACGAGGTTTCAACAAGATAAATTTAAAGTTCGCAAAGAGCTTAGACAGGTTAGACACAATTTAGATCTTGATATAGAAAAACTTGGTTCAAAACTAAAGTTTATTAATATTGGATTAGTGCCTATCATCATTTCAATTTTGGCATTAATACTCTCTTATGTGCGATCTAGAAAAAGAAAGCATGCACTTGGGGCTTGATGGTGCCATATGAAGTTAAAGTCACTTTTTTTTCTTATTACAGCAGTAGTCATTACATATGCCGCTTATCACTATAATTCAAAATCTGGCCAACAATCGGTTGATGCTAATTCAAATTTAATACCTGGCTTAGCGGGTAACTTAAATGCAGTTAGTAAATTTACAGTTACAGAGGTAGGTAATGCACTGCTTTCTGAAGTAAGCAAGTCAGAGAAAGGATGGGTGGTAAATAACCGTGATGGTTACCAAGCAAACATAGCAGCTGTGCGCAATATGCTCAATAACCTTGCAGAGGCAAGATTAATAGAAGCTAAAACTGCTAATCCTGAAAACTACTCAAAGCTTGGTGTAGAAGATATCAGCAATGAAAATGCACAAGGCATCTTGTTTTCACTTCAAGGTCTTGATGATGCATACGAAATAATTATGGGTAACAATGGCAGTAGTGGTAAAAATACCCAATATGTACGCAGGAAAGATCAACAACAAAGTTGGTTGACCAATAAAAAACTTAATTTAAGCCGTGATGTAACTGATTGGCTCCATAAAGATATTCTGGATATACCGCCAGAAAGAATTAAGAGCATCCAAATTAAGCATCCTGATGCTAGTGAAGTGAATATCGCCAATGACGGTGAACAAGAATACGAATACACACTTGATGCAATTGCGCCTGAAGGCATGAAAATTTCAGAGTCTGAGATCTATCAAGTTGCTAATGCGCTTTCGTCTATGCAGTTACGTGATGTGACAACATTCTCAAAACTAAAAATAGAGTCTATTACACCAGTCGTAACCATTTTCAAAACCTATGATGGTTTAACTATCACCACTAAAGCATATGCTATCGATATTGATAGATATTTTACAATTGAAGTAGATTTTTCAGCTGATGATGTGGATGAGAGCGCTATGAAGGCTGCAGACGATATTGAATTGCATGCAGATGTCGCAGTAGACACAGCGATGCATTCTAATCCGAAGGTCGCGGCTGAGCTTGCAGAAAAATCTAAGCAAAAATTAACCGGTTGGGCGTATCAATTCCCAAGTATTACGCAAGATGCTTTAGTAAAAAAGTTAGAATTCTTCTTTATTGAGAAAGATGCATAGTTAATCAGTTTCTTTCTTGGCAAGTTTGCCGGCAATCCCCACATAGTTTGACGCAGTTAATTTCTGAAGTTGATTTTTATCTTCTTCTGGTAAATCTAACGAAGTAATAAACGTAGAGAGCTTCTCTATATCCAGTTTTTGGCCGCGTGTGAGCTCTTTTAGTTTTTCATATGCGCCTGAAACTTTGTTTTTTCGCATAACAGTTTGAATAGGTTCGGCAAGTACTTCTATGTTCTTGTTCAAGTCTATATCAAGTTGATCAACATTAATTTCTAACTTGGACATTCCTTTTAATAGTGACTGATATGCAATTTCACAATGCGCTGCAGCAGCGCCAAGATTGCGTAACACAGTAGAATCACTTAAGTCACGTTGCCATCTTGAAATAGGTAATTTTGCAGAAAAGTGATTTAACATTGCATTAGCAATGCCCAAATTGCCCTCTGCATTTTCAAAATCAATCGGGTTTACTTTGTGCGGCATCGTAGACGAACCTACTTCATCTTTAACTACTTTTTGCCTGAAATATTCTATTGCAATGTAGGACCATACGTCTCGACTGAAATCAATCAAAATTGTATTGATTCTGCACAACGCATCTGCATATTCAGCAATGTAATCATGTGGCTCAATTTGAGTGGTATAAGGATTTGAAGTTAAATTTAATGAAGCAATCATCTTTGCAGACAATGCTTCCCAATCTACAAATGGGTAAGCAATCATATGTGCATTATAGTTGCCAACTGCACCATTAATTTTTCCTAATATTTTTACCGCTTTAAAGGTACTGAACTGACTGTTGATGCGTGCATATACGTTGGCAAACTCTTTACCCATAGTCGAAGGTGAAGCTGGTTGTCCATGTGTACGAGTAAGGATGGAGATATCAGCGTACTGTTTGGCGCGTGCATCAACGTTCTCTAATATTTTCATCAGGCTAGGGTTGAGTACATCATCTCGTATGTCGCTCAGCATTAAGCCATAAGCCAGGTTATTTATATCTTCTGAAGTGCATGCAAAATGAATAAATTCAGAGGCCTCAGCCAGCTCATCCTGTCCAGCTATTTTCTCTTTTAAGTAATATTCAACGGCTTTGACATCATGATTAGTGGTTGCTTCTATTTCCTTTACACGCTCAGCATCTTTAGGCGAAAAATTAACAATAATCTGATCTAAAAATGTGCTGGCTTCCTCTGAGAGAAAGGGTAGTTCTGCTATGTCGGGCCGTTCGGCTAGGTGTTTAAGCCAGGCTATTTCGACAATAACACGATATTTTATAAGGCCATATTCACTGGCAATATTCTTTAAATTTTCAGTTTTGCTGGCATATCGGCCATCAATGGGTGAAATATTGGTAAGTGGACTAGAATTCATGAGTATTTTTCTTTAAATCAGGTAATTAGACGTAATATTTAGAGGGTACGGTGCTTCTAATAAGGTATTAAATACATCTTACTGTGGGTGCACTTTACACCATTCTGTAGGTACACTTTGTACCATTCTGTGGGCACAAAATACACTACTTGCCACTTTGTCTCACTAGATCTAAGTTATTTTTTACAAGATCAACAATATTATTAGAACTAAAAAAGAGAAAAAACAATGAGCGACAATTTCCGTACTGAAAAGGACAGCATGGGCGAATTAAAAGTGCCGGCTGATGCACTTTATGGCGCGCAAACACAACGAGCCGTGGAAAACTTCCCAATTAGCGGTTTGGTAATGCCAAGACAATTTATACGTGCATTAGGACTAATTAAGACTGCATGTGCAGGAGCCAATACAGAATTAGGCCTTATGTCCAAGGAAGTGGAAGCAAGCGTTAAAAAAGCTTCAATGAGCGTCGCGAGTGGTGACTATGATGGTCATTTTCCAATCGATGTTTTCCAAACTGGCTCGGGTACCAGTACCAATATGAATGCCAATGAGGTGATCGCTCACCTTGCTAATTCAGTGGGTGATGTGGAGATCCATCCAAATGACCATGTCAATATGAGTCAAAGCTCAAATGATGTTATTCCAACCGCCATTCATGTTAGTGCTTGTTTGCAAATTGAAGAAGAGCTCAAGCCAGCTTTAGCACATTTGTTTAATACCTTAAAAAACAAAGCACATGAGTGTGAAAAATATGTAAAAACGGGCCGTACGCATTTAATGGATGCTATGCCTGTCACGGTAGGGCAAGAAGTAAATGCATGGTCACAACAAATAGAATATGCAATGGAACGCATTGAAGATTCATTGAAGCGCTTACGTCAAATTGCACAAGGCGGCACTGCAGTAGGCAGTGGTATTAATGCTGATGAAAAATTTGGTGAGTTAGTTGCAAAAGAACTTACTGAGTTGACGAATGTGAAATTTTCATCCAAAGCAAATAAGTTTGAAGGTTTAGCTACACAAGATACTGCCGTAGAGATGAGTGGCCAGTTAAAAACATTAGCCGTGAGCTTAATGAAGATCTCTAATGATCTACGTTGGATGAACTCGGGTCCACTAGCAGGTTTAGGTGAGATTGCACTTCCAGCTTTACAACCGGGCAGTAGTATCATGCCAGGTAAAGTAAACCCAGTAATACCAGAAGCCGTTGCGATGGTTAGCACTCAAGTCATTGGTAATGACGCCACTATTACCATGGCAGGCCAGACAGGTATTTTTCAACTAAATGTAATGTTACCGGTTATTGGTTTTAATCTTTTGCAAAGTATTCAATTATTAAGTAATTCTAGCAAAGTGTTAGCAGACAAAGCGATTAAAGATTTTTCAGTGAATGAAAGCAATCTAAACGATGCGTTATCTAAGAACCCAATACTAGTAACTGCTATGAATCGCGTTATAGGATATGAAAAAGGTGCTGCCATTGCTAAAGAAGCCTATAAGTCTGGAAGACCTGTGTTTGATGTGGCAAAAGAAATGACTGATTTGAGTGATGAACAAATTAATAAGCTTCTTGATCCAGCAGCACTGACGAAGGGTGGCATACAGGAGGCCTAAGCTTTCTGTAATTACGCGTCCTGTGCACAATGAATATTGTTCAAAGTTGGCAACATTACACTTTGTCAATTGTAATATGTGTAGCAGTTATTATTTTAATCTTCGCAAATCAACAACTTTTACAAGCAAAAGAGATTGGAAAAGATAATAAGACATTAAATGCATTATTGTTAGTGTCTTATGTTTTAGTTTCAATTTTTGCAGCTTTTTTGCTGCTACTCTTCACAAGTGAAGTTGATCCAGTTCATTACTTTTTGGTAATTAGTGCGTGCCTCACAGCAGTATTCATAAGACTTGCAGCTAAATCGAACCATGAGCAAGCTATAAATCTAACTAAGTCTGAGGCGTTAGAGCATTATTATGCTACGCATGATGATTTGACTGGTTTGTCAAACCTAACTTTCTTTAATGAGCAATTAGACAAAATATTGAGTGTTTCACGTAGAGGTGATGATGAATTTGCGCTTCTTATCATTGGCTTAAATCGATTTAAAGTCATAAATGAAACGCTGGGTTATTTTGTTGGCGATGCAATACTACTAGAAATAGCCAATCGAATACGTGCGTCATTGAGAAAGACAGATTTGATTGCGCGATTAGGTGGCGATGAATTTGCAGTGTTAATTAATCCAGTATCCGATCAAGAACATATTCAAACGATTGCTAAAAATATAGTTGAATCGGTGCAAAAGCCACTTGCTGTGGAGGATTTGCCTACAGATATTGGTGTTTCAGTCGGTATTGCAATATTCCCCAAGCATGCTCAAAACAGTATACATTTAATAGAAAAAGCTAGAAATTCGCTCATTGCTGCCGAGAAGAGTGGTGTCTCGATAATCGTATATGATGCTAAAGCTTCTGATGATCATCTAGAAGACATACATATTATTGGTATGCTGCAACGAGCTATTCAAGAAGAACAGTTAACAGTTCTATATCAACCGCAAGTACGGTTACATGATAAAAAAGTTATCTCAGTCGAAGCATTGATTCGTTGGCAGCATCCGAGTTATGGGTTGCTGGATCCTGCTAGATTTATACCCTATGCAGAAAAAGCTGGGCTCATATATGAGATTAATATCTGGTTATTGAAAAATGTAAGCAATCTTTTAATTGAGTGGAACAAACAAAACATCCATATAGCCATTGCTATTAATATCACAGCACATGGTTTTTTAAATAATGATTTCCAACAAGAGCTCAATTTTCAATTACAGCAACATGTTTGGTTGTCAAAAAGATTAAAAATAGAACTTACCGAGACCTCTAATATTGAGAAGGTGACTGAAATACATGCATCCATGATTAAGTATAAAAAACTAGGTTTGTTGTTTAGTTTAGATGATTATGGCACTAAGCATGCGTCGCTAGAATATTTAAAGAAGTTACCATTTGATGAATTGAAAATTGATCAATCATTTATGATTAACGCAGCTACCGATGAGGATAGTAGGGCAATTATTCGGCATGCAAAAGAAATCTCACAACAATTAAGGTTAACTACTACAGCAGAAGGAATTGAAACTGAAGAAGTACTTAAAATAGCAATAGCGTCAGGAATAGATACGGGGCAAGGATATTATTTTAGCTCAGCTATAGAAGCGGATGAGCTCCAAAATTATCTTTAAATGCAATAAATATTGTGAAACAATATTGTTATCAAAGTCAAATAATACGGTTGGGGCTGTAGCATGGATGGGATGCAGGTAACTCAGGAAGAGTTAAAGGAAGTGCTTCATTATCGCCCTGATACAGGATGTTTACGAGGGTTAAGGCCGTTAGTAGACGGATTAAGGCTGGAACGGTAGCCGGTAGTGACAGTCATGGTTTGACTATAATTGTCATTAATACTAAACGTTACAGAGCGAATTGGCTTGCCTGGTTATATATGACAGGTGAATGGCCTACCTTTGATGTCAAATTCGTAAACGGAAGACAAGATGATTTGGAACAATTTAAAGTTGGGGGCACGTAAGCGTTAATTATGTCGGATGAAATAGAAAAGCTGGATGGCCAAGATACAGGCATCCTAAATAAACAAGGTTGGCATTTTATTGTTCGTTATAAGTCTAAGGATGGAAGCACAGGATCTAATGCCCATAACCACGCATTAGAAAAAGCGCTGTCTATCGAGCAACCAACGGGTATACGAATGCTGGAAGAAGGCGAGCAAACTATCTTTGAAGTATGGGAGTATTGGAAATAACTCACGTGCTACCAGCTATTATGAATTCAGCTCGTTAATATCCGCAATTGTCCGCTAACAAGTATTCGCGTTAAAAGAATTTAATTTGAAAGCATCGCTCTTGATGCACCTCATATTTGTACTTCCATGTACTCATTATTGATCTTTTGTTAATGCTAGTCAGAGTAACTAATATTGGTTTGGCCAGTCTGCATCAAATGGGAACGGACGCTCTTCAGTATTGAATGTTAAATAAAGAATAATCTGATTTGTATAGGTGGCGAGTGATATTCCTAGCATTTGTAGTTTTAGGTTAGTTTCGCCTGTGAATAACACCCATAAAAACTGTACGATTATGACGGCACCCACAACTACTCTAGATACCGAATAAAAGAAAGTTATAACTAACATAAATAGCAGTCGCATCCATATTGGCTTGGACTTTAAATTTTTGGCAAATGACGATTCTTCAATAGAAGGTGACACCGTTTCACTCATATTTATTCCCAAAAAATATAATTAATAAGTAGGTAGGTATTTATATGGGGTTAAATTTAACAATTTCAAGGGGCTATTTATAAATAACTGACCGACAAATCCTTTATAATGTTTATGACTAATGGGTTAGTTATAGAGGAAGATTATGCAATACAGCTTTCAAGTTGAAAACATCAGGTGTGGCGGTTGCTCAAACACGATTACTACCAAGTTATTAGAAATAGATGGTGTCATAGAGGTGCATGTACACGTTGATGATAAGCAAGTGGTTGTGACAACCGAGTCCGCGATTCAAGATGATAAAATTAAACAAGCTCTAAGTGTGAAACTTGAAAAATTAGGGTATCCAGAAACAGGAAGTATCGGTGCGGATCGATTTAAAAATAAGGCCGTTTCTGTGGTTAGTTGTGCGATAGGAAAAATTTCAAGCAAGAATTAAAACTTTCGGTAGTACACTAATCGTCTAGATTAGTCGTTTCACATAAAATATTTATACTTTTTTTAAGCGATCTTTAATTACTTTAGGGAGACTTTTGTTATGTCTACAAAGACAGCCGCATTATTAATTGGAGGTTTTTTGCCCGCATTGATTTATGGCGGATCTGCTATTTTTCAAAAGCTAAGTACTAGTATAGGTATCAGTATTTCAATGTATCTTATAGCGGCTGGTATTGGGGTTATGATTGCGGGGGTTGTGTTTTACTTTTTCGACAACTCTAGTGCATTCTCATTCAAAGCTAGTGCATATGCAGGAATATTTGGGTTAACTTGGGGTATTGCAAGTGGACTTGTGGCTTATTCTTTACTTAACTTTAATGTACCTATCTCTCAATTAGTGCCTCTTTATAATATGAACACCTTAGTGGCTGTGGTGCTTGCTTTACTTATATTTAGCGAGTGGAAAGATTTGCATACTGTCAAATTGATTTCAGGCAGCATACTTATTGTAGTCGGTGCTATTTTTGTTGCTAATGCTTGAGTATATAGATTAATAAGGTTAGTAATGGCACTTAAAAATACTAAAAATGACTATGGATCAATCGCTAAATGGATTCACTGGTCGATAGCGCTTTTGTTTTTATGCTCATATAGTGCAGTTTATTTTAGGCATTGGTTTACAGAAGAAAAAACACCTGAAAATTGGACTTCTCTGCAATTACATTTGTCATTTGGTATCACTATTGCAGCAATCGTCGTCCTAAGGATAATTTGGCGCAACCTAAATCAATCTCCAACTCAAGAACCTGGCAGTAAGCTTGCACATACCGCAGCACATCTTGGGCATTACGCCTTATATGCTGTAATGATACTAATGCCAGTGACTGGTTATATCGGTACGGGAGTGAATACAGAATATTTCTTTTTGTTTGATATTCCCAAGTTTGAAACGACTTCAATGTATCAAGCATTGGTGACCAACTGGCTAGGTTTAAGTTTTGAGGAGTTTGAGGCACCCATCGATTTTATTCATAAAGACATTATGGGTAAATGGGCTGTTTGGATATTAATAGCAGGGCATGCAGCAGCAGCCATGTATCACCATTTTATCAAAAAGGACCGCGCTTTAATAAAAATGACCAAAGGGTAATATTATTTAATTAGCTTTTTTCACACGAATTCTGCTGCCATCTACATCAGTATAATTTAAGTTCACCATTGCAGCTTTTGCTTCTCCAATTCTTGGCATTTCTACAAAACCAAACCCTTTTGATGTGCCTTCTTTTTCATCCATCACGAGCGTGCAAGATTGTATGGTTCCGTATTCCCCAAACATAGCTTTGAGTTCATCTTCGGTGGTTGTACGAGATAGGTTACGGACAAGCAATTTCATTATTTTTTCGCAGTTAATATTAAAGTTAATACTAAGAAGTAATATCAGAGTTCATTATTGGTAAGTATAACTCTGTTTTGATCCTGAATTATGGGTGATTACTGTTTTCATTTATTTGCCTACTTCAGTTAATAAATATGACGTAATCTAAGATAGTATCATCATGGTTTAATTCTTCTGATTTCAACATGATGGTTTTTTAACCGGTGCCTATTTAGATTCAACTTAAAGCCCGCATGCGTCATAATAGGTAACTCACTCGCTTTCGTATATTGATTTAACATTGCTTCAGCACGCTACCGAAATTCTTAAAACAACATTTGGTTTTCAGGAGTTTCGTCCTTCACAAGAAAAAATCATTGATGAGCTATTACGTGGCCAAGATTGTTTAGTGTTGATGCCTACGGGTGGTGGGAAATCACTTTGTTATCAAATACCAGCGTTGGTGCGTGAAGGCACGGGAATTATCGTGTCACCGCTTATCGCTTTAATGCAAGATCAGGTAGATGCGTTAAAACAATTGGGTGTAAAAGCAGCTTTTCTGAACTCCAGTCTTGAATATAAGGAAGCTTCCAGAGTCGAAGGGGAGTTGATCAACGGTACATTAGATATTCTATATGTAGCACCTGAGCGGTTATTGACCGAAAGGATGATGAGGATACTGGATAACGCCAGACTATCCTTGTTTGCCATTGATGAGGCGCACTGTGTGTCGCAGTGGGGGCATGACTTTCGCCCAGAATATCAACGTCTGAAATCGATCCATACACGCTACCCAGATGTACCCAGAATTGCATTAACGGCCACGGCAGACCAACGCACGCGTGAAGAAATTATTTCGCAACTACAATTAGAACAAGCCAATGTCTTTATCGATAGTTTTGACCGTCCTAATATTCATTATGCGATTAGTGATGGTGCGAATTCTAAACAACGCTTATGGACCTTTATTTCACAACATCATGCTGAAGATGCGGGAATCGTCTATTGTCTGTCTCGAAAGAAAGTAGATGCAGTTGCCGAATGGCTAAGTGATCAGGGCAGGGTGGCCTTACCTTATCATGCTGGATTGGCAGCCGAAGTGAGGCAAGAGCATCAGCGCCGCTTCTTGCGAGAAGAAGGTGTGATTATCGTAGCCACGATTGCATTTGGCATGGGTATAGATAAGCCTGACGTGCGTTTTGTAGCCCACTTGAACTTACCCAAAAGCATCGAGGCTTATTACCAAGAAACAGGACGCGCAGGTAGAGACGGTTTGCCGGCCAATGCCTGGATGGCTTTTGGCTTGCAAGATGTCATTACCTTACGACAATTCAGTCAAAACTCAAATGCTAATGAAACTCACAAACGGGTAGAACATCATAAATTAGAAGCGATGCTTGGTTTGTGTGAGCTCGTAAGCTGTCGTCGGCATGCGTTATTAGAATATTTTGATGAAGATACAAAAGCGGCATGCGGTAACTGTGATAATTGCCTGCGGCCCCCTCAAAAATGGGACGCTTCTCAGGCGTCTCAAATGGCATTGTCTTGTGTGTATCGTACCGAACAACGTTTTGGTGTGAATTATATTGTCGATATTCTACTCGGCAAAGAAGATGATCGCATCCAACGCAATGGCCATGATCAGCTCAGCACTTACGGTATAGGCAAAGAATTTTCTACTGCAGAATGGCGTGTGATGATGCGCCAGTTGATCGCATTAGGGTTTTTAGAAATTGATATAGAGCGACATGGCGCGTTACGACTAACGGAAAAGTGCAGGCCCGTTCTGCGTGGTGAAGAAACATTACAGTTACGCAAAATGGAGAAACAGGAAAAGCAGGTTTCTAGTAGCAAGAAAGGTAAACAAACAGTGCGACCGCAAGATGAGGCGTTATGGGAAGCGCTTCGAGCACTTAGGTTGTCACTAGCTGAGAAAGCAGGTGTACCACCTTATGTGATATTCCATGATGCTACGTTACAGGAAATGTTGAAAGAGCGTCCATTAACACTAGATGCGATGAGTAACATTACAGGGGTAGGGGAACAAAAATTAAATCGTTTTGGGAAACAATTTATAAACGAAATTGAAAAATATCCACTGACAGAATTGTTAGACAATACACTCTCTAAAACGGTCAATGAAACCTTGATGCTTTATCAACAAGGTAAAACCATAGAACAGATCATTAAGGATCGAGAATTAACCAGCACTACGGTATATACCCATTTATCTTCTGCAATTGAAATGGGTTTATTAGATGTTAAGGAAGTGCTTGAGCTGGATGAACAAAAATATGATGAAATTGTATTAGCCATCGAATCGTTTGGGGATGATGAAGAAAGAAGACTAAAGCCTGTATTCGAAGCGTTAGATGGAGCTTATGACTATGGTTTTTTACGATGTGTGCAGGCATCGATTTAATATTACTTTTGATGTTCTTTGTAAATTATTAATTCAAGATGTTGAAGGCAATTAAAAGGAGTGTTTACTTAATACTGTTTCTAATTCTTATATTGTTTGCAGTCTATAAAATATATTTAACCTATAGTAACAACACATATGCAAAAAAATATTTTGATAATCTACTAGAAATTAAAGAAATTATTGGGTCGAAGAAATGGCATGAAAAAAGCTTTGGATGTACTTATGCTGTCGTACACTATAAACAGAGTTATGCACCTAAATTAATGTCTACTTCAAACAATTTACTTGCAAGTGAAATAAGTGTTCCTACACCATGGATAGCAGATTGGCATGAAACACCTTATTCAAAAGATAAGATGTATCATGATAGATATCTAGAAATACTGCAGTGTTTGGAGGAAATATCCTCTGAACTATATCATCAAACTATTGTGCTATTAGATAAAGAAGGGTCTTGGTATTCACAACCATCAAGCGAAGTGATGATGTTTACTTCACCGCAGTCAAATATTGCGATGTTTGTGAGGTATGGTGACTAGTTTGAAAATTGAGGCTAATGAGAATGATTAGACTACCTAGATGAGTAGCTTGATTGAAGACTAGCTATAAAGAGGTAGATTTTATAGAGCTAGGCTCTATAGTGGCAGGGCGTTGGCGGGTGCGATCATCATAATCACGATCAATACTGCTCCCATTAATACAAATAACTTACTAAATGTAAGGACATCCTTCACGCTAATTTCACATATATCATCGTCTTCCATAACGAACTCCGGTTGTAACTATCTAATTATTGGAGAGTTGCATCCTATAGAAATGTAGAATTATTTAAATACTGTAATGTGATAATTGAGGAGTTGTTCACATATAAGCGGTATATAGAATGAGAATTTGCTTAAAATATAATCAAAAGAAGCGTAATAATCACGTGTTATCTGCATTGAATATCAAGTTCCTGTTTTGTTATTAATTGAGCAAATTAAACAATAACTATATTCAATTACATCAAACAACTATTAAAATAGTTAATTGAGTTAGAACGAGACGTGCTGGAGTGGAAGGCTTATTGCAAGCTATGAAAAACTATTTGAACCTTAATGGATGATGCCACGACACATAGGTATCAATACTCAACTAAAAAGATAATTATCATGATATCAATCGAATCAAAATTTAAAAGCTTATTCATTCTTTCTGCCCTTGCCGTGATCTGTTTGTTCTCGGGTAGCACATATGCAGCCGGGTACGGTGTTCAAGATATAAATGTGATTAGTAAAAAAACTTTTGTTTTAAACGATGGTGAAAAATACACTGAAGTTAAGCCGGGGGTTATTGCTGCAAGTGAGAATCTTTCAGCTGATGTACACGTTTGGGCCGCTGTTGCGATAGGTGTAATCAAAAACTGGTCTACCTGGTTAGAATTGCGTAGTGAAGCTGGCTCACTTGCAATTCCGACTGTTGAATTTAAGGATCATAGTTTTTCTCACAGTTACCCTAAAAATAGTCGACCAAGTGAAGTCGATAGAACGGTAAAAGTTGTAGTGCCAAGGTCTGCTATTACTAACTTATTTGCAACCCAATGCAATAGACAGGCCGAAACACTACGTAACCAAGGTTTATCAAATCAAGAAATTTTCAGTAAAAACAGAAGTATTTCTTATCGAATAGTTGGTCGTATGGACGCTTCGTTTACCAAGCTACCTAGCACTACTTTTGTTGGTGCAGATGATGAAAATGACACAGCAGAAATCGTATGTATGAAAGCGCCAGGGCCTAGTGTAGCAACGGCGAGTGATTTGCAGACGAACACGGGAGTGACTAATTCATCGCTCACGATCATTGAGCAATCAACAGTGGGAGGTGCTTGCAAAGTCAATCTTTCAAGCGCTATTCATACAAACTTGCCTAACACCACGGTCAAATACCGCTATGAACATGTGAATGGTAAGAAGAGTGATGTTAAAACAGTTGTAACAGATCACTCCAAAACTGCCATGGATGCACATTGGTATGATGTTCCTAAAGATCCTAATCAAGCCGAAGCGGGCAGCGTACGAATAGTGGGTGTTTCGCATAACTTTGAATCTGCTTGGCAGTCTTACAACATGACTTGTAATGAAAGCTCACCTAATAGTGTTTCTGTGGTTCACAAACCTGTTCTGAAGGAATTTTCGCTCATTCCACTGAATAATGTGATGTACAACGGCATGATATGCCCAACGAAGATAAGAGTCACTGCTAGAGTAATGTCCAAGAAGACATTTAATGGTCGTGGAAATATTACAATGAAAAGTGGTAATTACGCATTTGCAACACATGATGTCAATCTAGAACCTTTTGCGATCTTTCATCATTCAGAAACATTTGATTTAAAGCCCTGGAATACAATAAATGCGCCTGTTGGGAATGCTGGTGGAAGCAACACATGGCAAACTGCACCAAGCAGTGGCCCCGCAACACCTTCTCAACGTTTTGAATTACGCTATATATTAAGCGTAGGAAACAAGAATGTAATCGAGTCTCCGTTCAAGACGATTTCAGTGCAATGTACTGCACCTAAGGTAAATCAACATGTATTACCATCAAACAATGGTGGGTTAACAACTCCTAAAAAGCCTACTATAAATAAACAAGAAATTAATAAACAACAAATCAACAAGCAAGAAATCAAAAAACTTAAAGTGGCTCCTGTTAAGAAACTAAGTCAACCAACAAAAATGCAACAACAAATTATTAAGAAGTAATAATAATAAAGCATAGTCATTTCTCTTAACTCCTTTGCAAATATTCTTATGCAAAGGAGTTATTGCGTTGGTTAGCAATATTTTCGAGATGAATTCTAATAAAAGTATGTTAAGAAAATACGATAGGCCACCGTTTCAATGCTGAATATCTGGTCTGTATATTTATCGCTCGCTTTATAATTGAAGAATGTTGTAATTAAATTGAACCATTATTTATTTGCTCACGACATATCAATGTAATCACACTGATAAACCATTAATACATTGGAGCAAAAAAATGACTATTTCAAAAACTATCATCAGTATCATCAGTATATTCTGTATCACACAAGTTTCTTTTGCTGATCCAAAGGGTATTGGCTCAAATGCAACACCAGATATTTTGGTTGGTGGCTTACAGGTTGAAACAGGTACACATTCAGGTTCAGTGCTTAATGGCTCAAGTACGGTCTATGCTAAAAACGCACGTTCTTATCAAGGTGGCTTATGCACCTTTAAGGTTAACTTTTCTGTTTATAACGACAGCCCTGTTAAGCCCGATACTTTTGTGACTACCATGAGTTATAACCAGCACCCTAACGTAATTAATAGTTACACCGTTTTGTCATCTGCAAATATCAAAAACTATGAATGGTTGGTTCAATTGAATCCAGGTGATAATACAATTCAGGTGCATGCAGACCAACAAAACAATATAGATGAATCTAACGAATTGAATAACAAATTAACTAAACGAATTAAAGTAATTGGTCAATGTAGCGAGCAAAGCATTAAGCTAGCACCGAAACAAAACATTAAGTTAGCGCCTAAAAAACAAATTAAGGCACCACAAACATCTAAGCAGGTCGAAAAAGATTGTGCATATGACCCAGATAGTGCGGTTTTGCCTTGCGTAGATCTAAAACGCAAACCAAAAATGAAAACAATCGACCCGTTTAAATAATTATCAAACGAAGAAACAATTTGCCTATTAGGTTAGTTGTAAGAAAAAAGCTTCTCATTCGGTGATTATGCTAAGCAACGTGGTGACTTCATTCCAGCATATCAATTTAATAAGAGCTGCAAACAGGATAGAAGAATAGTAATAAGGAGCAATTCTACTGGCTGGAGCGAGTAGAATTGCTTTAGTAAAAATAACTATTCAAGAGTTCAGCAGCCGCCCTAAATAATTAGCCGATAGCAATTCTTTTGATAGGGTGGACGGATGGCTCACTACTGAGTTCTTTTTTGGGTGGCTGGAAATCAGTCAGATTTATTCCCGCTACTGCATTTTTATACTCTTCGAGTGTTGGGAAGCGGCCGAGAATGGTTGATAGCACTACCAGTGGAGTTGAAGCTAATAATGATTCACCTTTTTTGTCTTTAGCATCACCTACCACGCGACCTTGGAAAAGCCGTGTTGAAGTAGCTAGTACAGTGTCACCCGGTTCTGCTTTTTCCTGATTACCCATACATAGGTTACAGCCAGGGCGTTCCAGATATAAAACATTATCGTACTTGGTGCGCGCGTCAGCTTTAGGATCGTTGTCGTCAAACACAAAGCCAGAATGTTTTTGTAAAATATCCCAATCACCTTCGGCTTTAAGTTCATCAACAATATTATACGTCGGTGGGGCCACCACAAGTGGTGCATTGTATTCTACCTTGCCTTGTTGCTTTTCTATATTACGTAACATTTGCGCAATGATTTGCATATCACCTTTATGAATCATGCAAGAACCAACAAAACCTAAGTCTACTGACTTATCTTTGTAGAAAGACAACGGACGAATGACATCATGTGTATAGCGTTTAGAGATATCGTCGTTTTCAATATCAGGGTCGGCGATCATCGGCTCGTCAATTTTATCCAGGTCGATGACAACTTCTGCATAGTACTTGGCATTGTTGTCTGGTGTTAAAGCAGGCTGTTTGCCAGATTTAATGCCTTCAATACGTTGGTTGGCTAGATCGATTAAGCCTTGTAATGTTTTCGCTGCGTTTTCCATGCCTTTGTCGATCATCACTTGTATGCGACTCTTTGCAATT